>CAZNHG010000039.1:0-16490 GCA_964572555.1 uncultured Devosiaceae bacterium
TGAACACTGCAAGATATCTGGTCATTTCGATTTCTCCTTACGTCCTCGCCGGGCATGTTCGGCGAGGGCGGAACGAAGTCAAGCGGATTGCGCAAGCACGTGTTCGAGTTGAAAAAGTGGTATCCACCATTCCTGAACATGCTCTAGACTTCGGCGCGAGAGAAAGGGGCGGAATCGCGGGATGCAGCGTGCGCTGACCAGACGACAGGCGAGGGAGACCGGGCATGCCGCGCAGGTGCAGGCGCCCGCGCCGGGGCTGAGCCTGCACCAGATCGCCGACCGCAATGCGCGGGTGGTGCTGGAGACCATCCGCCAGGAGGGTGCGCTGACGCGGAGCGAGCTGGCGAAGCGCGTGCAGCTGACCATTCCCTCGGTGACGACGATCGTCAAGCGGCTGGTGGACGACGGGCTGCTGGCCGAGACGCCGCGCGCGGCCAAATCCACCCGCCGGTCCTCCATGGAGTTCGCGCTCAATCCGGACGGGGCGTTCGCCATCGGCCTGCGCGTGCGGCGCGGGCGGGGGCAGGCGGTGCTCGTCGACCTGGCGGGGACGATCCGCGAGAGCATCGCGTTTGCCGCCGACGACTTCGTTGCCGCCTGTGCCGGGGCCGTTGCCGCGCTTGGTGAGACGGCGGGGACGGGCACCATCGTCGGCGTGGGCGTTGCGACCGACGAGGGACGTTCCGCCGATGTCATGGGGTTGCAGCAGCGACTCGAGCCGCTGCCGGTCGCGACCGAGCGCGAAAGCGTCACCCTGGCGCTGGCGGAACAGCCCGCCGGCGGGAGCGGAGGCGACAGCATCGTCGTGATGACCGTCGGGCGGACGGTGCGCGCGGGGCTTTGCCTCGACGGCGTGGCCTTCGGCGGGGTGCACGGACGGGCGGGCCGCATCGGGCACATGCTGACCGGGCCCGACCGCGTGCCGCTGGACAGCGTAGCCTCGATCGCCTCGCTCGAGCGGTTCCTGGGCGAGGCCATGCCGGGCAATGCCGCGCTCGAGGATCCGGCACGCCCGATCCGCGATGCGGGGACGGATGCGCTGCTCGACAGCTGGGTGTCGATCGCGGCCAATCACCTGCTCGACGCCATTGTGGCGCTGTCGGGGTTCACGGGACCGCAGCAGGTGCTGATCGGGGGCGATCTGCCCGAGGACCTGATCGACAGGCTGATCGCGCAGATCGAGACCGACCGGCAGGGCTCGGCCCGCCGGCCCATCCCGCCCCCGTGGCTGCCGCAGATCCGCCGCGCCGCGCATCCGCGCGACGGGGCCGTTCTGGGGGCGGCGCTGGCGGTGCTGTACGATACGGTTCTCACGCATCCCTCGGCCACCCGCGGCGGGTAGACTGCCGTCAGTTTTCAACCCGCAGCCAGGCGGGCGCGATCCGCGTGCCGAGGCCCTGGTGGTAGCCAAGCCTGATGTTGAGCATGCCCAGCGGCTCGACGAACCGTGCGGTTTCGAGACCGCCCGTGACCTCGATGGCGAAGCCGGAGCGCCCGACGACATCGGACACGGTTGCGACCGCCTCGGCGTCGTCTCCCGCCACGAACACCGGTACGTCCGCCGTCGCGTTTCTGGGCAGCTCGAAAACATCGGCGAAGATGGTGTTGTACGCCTTGACCACCCTGGCGGAGGAGGCCGCCGCGATCCGCTCGGCCGCGGAGGTGTCGAAGCCCAGGGTGAGGCCCGAGAAGTCCTCTGTCAGGGGGTTGGTGATGTCGATCACCACCTTGCCGGCAAGGTGCGGGTTGCGCCCCGCTTCCTCGATCGCCGGGCCGTAGTGCAGGGCCAGAACGACGACCTCGGCGTCCCTGGCCGCGCTGTCGTAATCGGTCACCGTCACCTCGCCGCGAAGGCTCGCGGCGAAATCCGCCGCCGCGTCCGCGTCGCGGGTGCCCAGCAGCAGGTCCACTTCCCCGGCCAGCCGTGTGGCCAGGCCGCGCCCCATGTTTCCACGTCCGAGAATGGCTACTCGCATCGTCGTCTCCTTACGATCCAGATTTGCGATGCCACCTATCTATTGATGCATGTTTTCAGTATAAACAGGCGAGATTTCGGAACAGAATTGCAGATAAGTATATAATGGCCGTTCTCGCCAACATCGAAACCTTCATTGCCGCGGTTCATGCCGGCAGTTTTGCCGGCGCGGCGCGGCAGCTCGACGTCTCGCCGGCTCTGGTGGGCCGGCGCATCGCCGCGCTCGAGGAACATTTCGGCGTGCGCCTGATCGAGCGTACCACGCGCTCCCAGCGCCTGACCGCGGCGGGGGAGGCGTTCCTCGCCCGGGCGGAGGCCCTGGTGGAAGCCGCCGCCGATCTCGAAGAGGCGACACGCGGCGAGCGGGCGGCGCTCGCGGGCCGCATCCGCGTTTCCGGGCCCACGACCATCGGCATCAACCGGCTGACCCCGCTCGTTGCATCCTTCCAGCGCAGCAATCCCGGCGTGACCGTCGACCTGTCGCTGAGCGACCGGCGCGTCGACCTGATCGCGGAGGGATTCGACTTCGCCGTGCGGGTGGGCGAGCTGCACCCCTCTAACCTTATCGCCCGGCGGGTCGCGACCTATCGTTTCGCGGTGTGCGCCGCCCCTTCCTGGGTCGAACGGTACGGCCTGCCGCAGCGGCCGGAGGACCTGGCGCACCGCCAGTGCATTCTGAACCGCAACATGCGCCCGCATAACAAATGGCCGTTCGAAGGGCCCGACGGCCCGGTCTCGGTCGAGGTCGGCGGCGGGGTCGAGATCGACAACGGCGAGGCGCAACTGCGCGCCGCGCTTTTCGGTGCCGGTGTCGTCTATCTGCCGGTCGAGCTCGTCGGCGACGCCATCAAGCAGGGGCGTCTCGTCCGCCTTCTGCCCGACTGGCCGACCATGACCATGCCGGTCCAGATCCTTTATCCCGAGCGCCGCTTTGTTCCCGCGCGGGTGAGCGCGCTCATGGACAAGGTCGCCACCGGTCTCGGCCTGCGCGATCAATAGCGCGCGCATACGGCCGATGCCCTCAGGTCAAGGGCGGAATGGTCATGGTGACGGGCATGGTCATGTGCCTGAGCGGCGTGCGCTGGAGCTGGACCGGGTTGGCGGAATCCAGCATGAACTTGTGGGCAAGCGGCATGACGGCGGCGCCGAGGGCGGCGGCGTCTTCCGAGCCGGCGGCGCGGTGGACCGAGGGGTGGCTGGCATCGAACGCGGCGAGATGGTCGTGGACATGGTACAGGAGTTCATCGATCAGCCGGATGGGCAGACGCCCGCCGATAAGGACGGCATCGGGGTCGATGACAAGGCCGGCGTGGTAGACGGCCTCGGCGACGTAGACGCTGACCCTATGGAGCCAGTCGGAGACGATGGCGCGGCCGGTCTCGTCGAGGTGCAGGAGTTCGGCGGGTTCGCTGACCGCGATGCCGTGCTCCTTGAGATGGGCATAGAGATTGAACAGCGAGAAGACGTGCCCCAGCGGCTGGACCTGGCCGTCCATCGCCGTGCCGGGTGCGGCCATGGGCAGCCAGCCGATCTCGCCGCCCACCCCCGACGAGGCCCCGCGATAGCACACGCCGTCGAGCACCAGCCCGCCGCCGAGACAGGCATTGGCGAGGATGTACAAAAAGCTCCGGCTTTCGGTGCCGAGGCCGTAGTCGAGTTCGCCAAGGGCGGCGGCGTTGGCGTCGTTGTCGATGAAGACGGGGTGCGCGGTGAAGCGCCGGAAGGCGCTGCGCACGTCGAAATCCCGCCATCGGGCATAGGCCTCGGGCCGGCCGGAGACCGGGACGTCGGCCAGCCAGTCCGGGATGGCCAGGCCGATGCCGGCGAGGCGCGCCTCGTCGACCACCTTGCGCCTGAGGAACGAGGAATAGGCGTCCTCCATCAGGTCGGTGAACTCGTCGGGCAGGATGAAATAGGATTCGTAGTGGATGCGCCCGCACACCTTGCCGGTGGCGTCGATGGCGACGATGGTGAGGTAGTCGCGGTCGATGTTGGCGCCGATGGCGTAGCAGCCGTCGGGGTTGATCTCCAGCTCGATCGCCGGCTGGCCGCGGAAGCCGTGGCGCCGGCGCGCCTCGACGATCAGGCCCTCGTCGAGGAGCCTGTCGACGATGCGGGCGATGGCCTGCTTGGTCAGGCCCGACTGCCGCGCCAGTTCGGTGCGCGACAGCGGGGCGAAGCGATGAATGGCCTGCATGACGACGCGGCGGTTGTGCGCGGCCGTCTGTCCCGCATTGGCGCCGACGAGACCGTTGGTTACCACCGTTCGTCCTGACTTTTCGCGTTCAATCGTTCGCTCCTCGCGAGGAAGCTATGTGCCGGAGTGGGTTGGGGCAAGGGCGGATCGGGGTTTGGGGCTGGCACTCTCAGCTCTTCTCGATGCGCCAGCTGCGCAGCTCGAAGGGCATGAGATCGGCCGGGGCGGTGCGGGGCATCGGTTCCTCGAGCAGGTTGACCGTCTCGCCGAGCGACCAGCCGTCCGGCAGGGTGACGCCGAAGGCGCCGCGGCGGCCGGCGGGTTCGTAGACGCGCAGGACAAGGCCATTGCCGTTCTCCGCCGGCTTGAGGCCGGACAGGGCGGCGTCGATGCCCGACAGCGCGACGACCGGGGCCGCGTGGGCGGCCAGGCCCGAGGCTTCGCTAACGAGCAGCGGCTGGTTGAGGAAGTCGGCCTGCTGGCGCACGCCGCCCTCGTGCCAGTCGCCCGCATGCGGGTAGAGGGAATAGGTGAAGCGCTGCACCCCCTCGTCGGCCAGCGGGTCGGGATAGACCGGGCCGCGCACGAGGCTCAGGCCCAGAACGTTGCCCTTGGCGCTGTGGCCGTACTTGGCGTTGTTGAGAAGCGCGACGCCGAAGCCGGGTTCGGACATGTCGGCGAAGCGGTGGCCCGGCACTTCGTACTGGGCGGATTCCCACGAGGTGTTGGTGTGGGTGGCGCGCTCGACGACGCCATGGGCGCACTCGAAGGTGGCGTGCCGGGTGTGCACCGCGACGGGGTGGCGGACGCGCAGCATGGCGCGGCGGTCGTGCCAGTCGACCTCGGTCTCGATGTCGAGGCGCGTGCCGTTGGCGGTGAGCGCGTAGTCCTGGGTGACCGTGGAATCGCGGAAGCGCTTGACCACGCGGATGGCGGCGCGGTGGGGGCCGTTGGCGACGACTTCCATGCTTTCGACGCCGGCGAGTTCCATGCCGTTCTCGGCGTAGTCGTCCTCGATGTCCCAGGCGTCCCAGTTGCGCGGCTTGTCGGCCGGGTAGACCCAGAGCTGGTTGCCGCGTTCGGCGAGGGCCTCGCGGCCGGTTGGCTTGTGCACGAGGCTGGAGATCGTGCCGTCGGCGCCGAAGGTGGCCCTGAGGGTGGCGTTCTCGAGGCGGGTTTCGGAAACCGACAGGCCGGCCGGTGGCTGCGTGTCCGCGGCGTCGATGACGGCCACGCCGAGGGCGGGGACGACGGTGCCGGTGGCGATGTGGCCGCCATTGCCCAGCGCGACGTCGACCGGCCGGGCGGTGTCGGACGGGTTGATCACGACGAGGGCCTTGTCGATGCCGCCCCGCGGCAGAAGGTCCGCGATGGCGCCGACGGCGGCCTGCTGTATCTCGAGGCCGGTGTCCATCGCGGCGGTGAGCTCACGCTCGGCGTCGGCGTTGATCTCGCGAATGCCGGAGCCGGGCAGGATGTCGTGGAACTCGTTCTTGAGCACTGCATGCCAGGCCGTCTCGAGGCTCTGCGGCGGCTCTGCGCCCATGAGAGCGGCCATGGAACTCACGGTTTCCGCGGTGATCAGGGCGCGCTCGGCGTGGCGGTGCGTGCGCTTGACGTGGCTTTGCGTGGTGAGCGTGGCGCGGTGCAGCTCGAGATAGATCTCGCCCGACCATGTGGGATAGCCCTTCTCGGGTTCGCCGGCATGGGCGCGGTCGAAGAAGCCGTGCACCGTGCCCCAGCGGGCCTTGGGCAGGGCCGGGAAGTCGCGCAGCTGAACCTCGCGCTCGACCATTTCCGGGGTCACGCCGCCGCCGCCGTCGCCATAGCCGACGGCCAGCAGGCTCTCCTCGTGCTGGGTCTTGCCGCGGAAATTCTTCCAGGTGGGCAGGATGCAGTCGGGCTGCACGAAGCCGTTATAGCCGTGCATGGGATTGTCGAAGGTGTGGGCGAGCACCTTCGAGCCGTCGAGGCCTTCCCACCAGAACAGGTCGTAGGGGAATTTGTTGGTCTCGGACCAGTTGACCTTGATGGTGAAGAAATTCTCGATGCCGCCCTGGCGCAGCACCTGTGGCATGGCCGGGGAGAAGCCGAAGCAGTCGGGCAGCCAGCACACGGTGTGGCGCACGCCGAAGACACGCTCGAAATAGCGCTGGCCGTAGAGCACCTGCCGCACGAGGCTTTCGCCGGTGGGCATGTTGGTGTCGGGCTCGACCCACATGCCGCCCAGTGTCTCCCACTGCCCGGACGCGACGAGCGGCTTGATGGCCTCGAGCAGCTCCGGGTCGTCGGTTTCGAGCTGGTGGTAGTAGGCGGCGGTCGACTGGTTGAAGACGAAGTCGGCCGACTGCGCCATCAGCCCGCGCGCGGTGTGGAAGGTGCGGCGCACCTTGCGGCGGGTTTCGTCATAGGGCCACAGCCAGGCCAGATCGATGTGCGCGTGGCCGGTGAGGGTGATCTCGCCCTGCGGCGGATAGCGCTCGGCGAGGCCGGCGAGACGGGACGTGAGGGCGGCGAGGGCCTTCTCGACGCTGGCGCGGGCCGCGTCGTCGAGGCCGTCGGGGTTCGCTTTCGTCTCGGGAAGCTGCCAGATGCGCTGCTGCATGGGCTCGGGCGCCGTGCGCGCGACATAGTTCTCTGTGTCAGAGGGCCAGACAAGGGTGCGCAGGGTATCCTCGGCGGCTTCCAGAAGGTGCGGGACGACCTCGTGATCGCCCAGCGCCTCCACGGCCTCGGCGACCTGCCGGAGCAACAGGTGGAGCTTGTGCACCGCCGGTTCGATCCACGCCAGGCGGGCGGCGGTCAGGCGCGGTTCGCGCACGGGCTGGCCGAAGGGCAGGCGCGCCACGCTGTCGGAGAGGATGGACACCTCGCGGGCCGCGAGCGGGAATTCCCGGTGGTAGGGGTCGAGGCCGAAGCTGACCGTGCCGCCGTCCGGATATGTCAGCGTGATCAGGCTTTCCCCGCCGAGATCGAGGATGAGCCGGGTATCGTCGATCGGCCAGTCGGCGGGTACCCTGGCTTCGGCGGCGAAGTGCACCACGCCGTCCTTGTGCGGCCAGCCGGCGCCCATGGCGATCGGTTCGCCTTCGAAGGTCCAGGCGTCGAGGGCGACGGTTTCGCGCTCGCGCCACCAGGTGAGTTCGGAAAGCCTGACTTTGAGCCGCTGGAGACGCTGCGACGGGGGGAGGGGCATGAAATTCGTGTTCCGTTTTTCGTGTTGTTGCGTATCGGGTTCGCCGGGGTCAGCCCTTGACGGCACCAGCCATGATGGAGCCGAGGATCAGCCGCTGCAGGGCGAGGAAGACGACGATGGCGGGCAGCACCGAGATGAGACACGCTGCGGCGAGGACCTGCACGGTCGAGGCGCTCTGGGTGCCGGCGAAGTTGAAGATGCCCGCCGCGATGGGCATGAGGTCGTCGCGGGTGAGCAGGAGGTAGGGCACCAGGAACTGCGACCAGCCCGCGATGACGGTGATGATGAAGGCCGAGGCGACGCCGGGCCCGGAGAGCGGCAGGATGATGCGCCAGAATACCGAGAAGCGATTGCACCCGTCGATCAGGGCCGCTTCGTCGAGGCTCGTGGGGATGCTGTCGATGAATCCCTTGAGCAGCCAGGTGGCCAGCGGCACGCCGATGGCGATGTAGACCATGACGACGGCGAAATGCGTGTCGATCAGGTCGAGGGCACTCATGTAGCGGTAGAGCGGGACCATGATCACCAGCGGCGAGATCATCTGGAAGGCGAGGAGGGTCATGAGCCACAGACCCTTGCCTTTGATGGTGAAGCGCGAGAAAGCATAGGCCGCCGGCGCCGCCACCACAAGGCACCCCACGGCCCCCAGACAGGCGAGCTTGAGCCCGTTCCACAGATAGGTGGGGAAGTAGCTATTGGTGAGCACGTTCACGAAGTTGTCCATGGTGGGGTTTTCCGGAATGAACCGGGCGACCCCGAGAAAGACCTCGGTCTGGTCGCGTACCGCCAGCGAGAGCAGCCACAACAGCGGAATCGCGAAGAACAGGAACATGACCAGCATGAACGCGTAGGTGAGCCCGTCGGCGATGCGCAGGCGCAGTTTGTAGTTCATTTCGTGGCCTCCCGCGGCAGGAACCAGGCGTAGATGATCGACAGGATCAGGCTGAACAGGAGCATGATGATCGAGATCACGCTGCCCTGGGCGAGGTCGTAGTTCCTGAACACGATGTTGAACGCGTAAAGCGAGATGACCTCGGTGGCGCGGCCGGGCCCGCCGCCGGTCAGCGCGATGACGGCGTCGAAGGTGTTCACGGTCTGGATGGTGATCAGGATCATGTTCACCAGGATCGCGGGGCGCAACTGGGGCAGGGTGACGTAGAAGAACTTCTGCCAAGGGTTGGCGCCGTCGATGTCGGCGGCCTCGTAGAGCACGATGTCGATGGACTTGAGCGCGGCATACATCACCACCATCGAGAAGGCGGTGCCGCGCCAGATGTTGGAGATGATGACCGACCACATGGCCATGTCCGGGTTGCTCAGCCAGGCGACGGGGCGGGCGCCGATCATGCGCAGGACGCTGTTGATCGCCCCGAAGGGGGCTTCGGAGAACAGCATCTGCCAGATGATGCCCACCGCGATGCCCGGCACGACCCAGGCGATCAGGGCGGTGGTGCGCAGGATGGTGGGACCGAACAGGCGCCGCCGCTCGGCGCGGATCACCACCATGGCGATGATCAGCCCCATGATCTGCTGGCCGACGACGCTGCCGCCGGTGAAGATCACGGTGATCCACAGGATGAAGGGCAGGTCCGCGTCGGTGAGCGTGCTGATCACCGTATCCAGCGTGTAGCGGTAGTCCTGCCCGATCAGCGTGACGTCGGTCAGGGCGAACCGGAAGACGTCGATAACCGGGTAGAGATAGAACAGCCCCAGGATGATGATGACGGGCATCAGCCAGGGAAGCGGAGCGCCCGCGAAACGGCGGGCCAGGCGGCCCCGCACCGGCGCTTCGGGAGGCTTTGCCGCGGCTATCGTCATGGTCGTCTCGCTATGTAGCGGTTGGGAATGGGGGGCGGTGGCGGCGCGCCGGACGGAATGACGTCCGGTGCGCCGCCTCAGCGTCAGCGGGAGGACGTTACTGGCGCTCGTATCCCTCCATGGCCGCGGCGAAGGCGTCGTCGAGGGCCTGTTCCGGGTCCTTGGTGCCCGAGAGCACGTCGCCCATCATCACCTGGATCTGGTTGGAGATCTCGGGATAGATCGGGGCGCCCGGACGGGCGCGGCCGTCGGCCAGGGCGGCCGCGAAGGTCTGGTTGGCCGGGGTGGAGAACACCTCGTACTCGTCATAGAGGTCGGCACGCGTCGGCAGCTGCTGCTGCAGGGCGTTGGCCGGGCCCATGTAGACCTCGCGTACGAAGTTGGCACACATCTCGACCTTTTCCTCGTCGTCGCTGAACGAGGCGAAGGTCCACCCGCCGGTGCCGGTGGAGCGCTGGTCCTCGGTCGGGCCGGGCAGGGGCGAGAAGGTCCACTTGGCGAACTCTTCCTCGGGCATGGTCGCCTCGAGCTGGGCGAGTTGCCAGTTGCCGCCCACGAACAGGGCGGTGGTGCCGGCCGCGGCGGCGGCATTGAAATCGTCATAGTCGGCTATGTTGGCGACGCGCGCCGGGGCCGCGCCGGAATCGACGAGGTCCTTGTAGTAGTTCACCGCATTGAGGAACTTCTCGCGGTTCTCGCCCTCGCCGAAGATCGGCTTGCCCTCGTCGTCGACGAGGTCACCGTCCTGAGCCCAGAAGTTGGCGAGCCAGTCGAAGGTGGTGCCTTCCCAGCGGCCGCCGTTGAACAGGATGCCTTCCTTGCCCGCCTCGACGGTCTGCAGCGCCGCTTCCCGGGTCGCTTCCCAGGTCTGCGGGGCGTCGGGGAGGACTTCCTGGTTGCGGTAGAGAACGCGCAGGTCGGTGTTCCACCACCAGGCGTAGATGTCGCCATCCTCACCCGTGATACCGTCGCGGATGAAGGGGAAGAGCTGGTCGATCTCGTCCTGCGAGAAGTAGGGCGAGAACGACTTGAGCACGTCGTTTTCCATGAACTGGGAGAGAACGAACGAGTCGACGGCGGCGCAGTCGGGCGCGCGGCCGGCGCGGGCCTGCTCGAGCATGCGGGCCTGCTCCTGCCCGATATTGCCGGACATGAGCTGCATCTCCAGCTTCCACTCGGGGTGCTGGCGGACGAAGTCCGAGTAGAGCAGCTCGTACTGCTCGGCGATCTCGGGGTCGTTGTTGCCCGGTCCGTCGCCCGTCAGGCGCAGGACCAGCGTGTTGGGGGCGTCGGGGTCGCCGACAGTGGACCCGTTCACCAGGTTCTCCTGCGCGAGTGCGGGCTGCACGAGCGCGACGGCTGTCGAAGCTGCAAGCAGCCATGCCAAACGGTTGGCCATGTAGTGTCTCCTCCTCCTTGGACGGCGCGGCTCACCTGTTCACAAGCGGCTTTGCCTTGTTGCAAATAATACGTTAAATCACTTTTCTTTAGTGTCAACATGGTAACGAGACGGGAGGGGAAGCATGGCCACGGTGAGCATCAGGGATGTGCGCAAGAGGTTCGGAGCGTTCGAGGTGATCCACGGGGTATCGGTGGATATCGAGCACGGATCCTTCGTGGTGCTCGTGGGGCCCTCGGGCTGTGGAAAGTCCACCCTGTTGCGCATGGTCGCCGGTCTCGAGGAGATTAGCGAGGGGGAGGTCGAGATCGGTGGGACGGTGGTCAACGACTATCCGCCCAAGGCCCGCGACATCGCCATGGTGTTCCAGAACTACGCGCTCTATCCGCATATGTCGGTGACCGACAACATGGGGTTCGCGCTCAAGCTGGCACGCTCGCCCAAGGAGCAGATCATGGAGCGGGTCAACAAGGCCGCCAATATCCTGGGACTCAACCAGCTTCTCGAACGCCGGCCTGCGGCCTTGTCGGGCGGGCAGCGCCAGCGCGTGGCGATGGGGCGGGCGATCGTGCGCGACCCCAAGGTGTTCCTGTTCGACGAGCCGCTGTCGAACCTCGATGCCAAGCTGCGCGTGCAGATGCGGGCCGAGATCAAGGACCTGCACCGGCGGTTGGGCACGACGACGATCTATGTGACGCACGATCAGACCGAGGCGATGACCATGGCCGACAAGATCGTGGTGCTGAACCAGGGCGAGGTGGAGCAGGTGGGTTCGCCGCTCGAACTCTACTGGAACCCCGCGAACCTGTTCGTCGCCGGGTTCATCGGCTCGCCGCACATGAACCTGATCGAGGGGCGGTATGCCGAGGCGGCCGGGGCCTCGACAATCGGCGTGCGGCCCGAGCATCTCGACGTGAGCACCAATGGCGACGGCTGGCCGGGGCAGGTGGCGTTCGCCGAGCACCTGGGCAGCGACACCTTCGTCTATGTCGATCTGGAGGGCGCGGGCCGCGTGACCGCGCGGGCGGACGGCGGCATGGTGTTCAACCCCGGCGACACGATCAAGCTGGCGCCGCGGGAAGGCTTCGCGCATCTGTTCGATACGCATGGCGAAGTGATGCGGGCGGCGTGAGCGCCGTGGCGCGACGTCACGCGGCCGCGCCGTCCGAGGTGTGAACAGATAGGCTTTTGCCTAACTGTTCTTGACGGCTCCGTCGGTGCCTGTTACTTAGGTTTATGCCTAACAATTCAGACATGGTGAAGATCTACCACGCCATGGGCGACGGGACCCGCATGGGGGTTGTCCAGGCGCTGGCGCGGGGTCCGCGCTCGGTGAGCGAATTGTCGCGCAATGCGGACATGGCCATGCCCTCCTTTCTCCAGCACCTGGCGATCCTGGAAGCGTGCGGACTGGTGCGATCGGAGAAGAAGGGGCGCGTGCGCACCTGCGAGCTGGTGCCGGAAACACTGTCGGCGGCCCATCAGTGGATCGAGACCGTGCGCACGGATTGGCAGGCCCGGCTCGATAATCTCGAAGCCCATGTGACCGAGGCACCCTCATCCCGAAAGGACGACTAGCATGGCTCAGCACGATACCGTTCACGATACGCTCGTTTTCGAGCGCCGTTTCGCCTGCACGCTCGGCGCGCTCTATCAGGCCTTCGCCGACCCGGTTGCGCGCGCCCGCTGGGGCGTGCCGTCTCCGACCGCCGTCATTATCTTCGACGAAGCGGATTTCAGCGTCGGCGGGCGCGACAGGTCCCGTTGCGGCCCGCGCGAGAACCCGCACTTCAACGTCGATGCCGTCTATCTCGACATCCGGCCCGGCGCCCGCATCGTCTACGCCGAACGGGTGGCGGACGGCGACACGCCGCTGTCAGGGGCCCTGCATACGCTGGAATTCGCCGCCGACGGGGACGGGGCCGTTCTCAGGGCGACCGTCCAGATCGCCGCCTATGGCGGGGCCGACATGGCGCAGGGCGTTCGCCAGGGCTTCGGCGCGGCGCTCGACAACCTTGCCGCCGAGCTCGAGCGCGTCGATGCGTGAGGGGGCGATTGCCGGGATGGGGTGTCCGGCATAGGCTGGCGCGTTACCGGCCGCCTGCCGCGAGGGTTCGCCATGCCAAGCCTTTCGTCCCGCCTTCTCGCCATCGTCGATGGGCTGCCTTTGCGCGAGGGAATGCGCGTGCTCGAGATCGGGTGCGGGCCGGGGGCGATGGCGCGGGAGATGGCGCGGCGTATCGGGGGCGGGCATGTGCTTGCCATCGACAGGTCGGCTCGGGCCATCGAGCAGGCATGCGCCGGATCGGGGGAGCTGATCGCGGCGGGCGTTCTGAGCTTTCGCCAGGAAGCAGTGGAGGATTTCACGCTCACACCGGGCGAAGCACCGTTCGACATCGCAGTGGCTGTACGTGTGGGGGCGCTGGACGGGCGGTATCCGGAAGCGGGGGAAACGGCGCAGCGGCGGATCGCCGTGGCGTTGACGCGCGAGGGGCGGCTGTTCGTCGATGGGAGCACTCCCATCTCCGCGCGGGAACTTGGGGGCTGAGTCAAAAAGTTTCCGGCAACAGAAACTATTCTTGACTGCGCGATGGAATGCCGCGATAGTTTCCGAAATGAGAAACTATCGCGGAGCCCGTTCCATGAGCCTGATGCTTTACTCTCACCCCCTGGCCTCGTTCTGCCACAAGGTGCTCATCGCACTTTACGAGACCGACACGGCGTTCGCGCCGGTCACGGTCGATCTCGGCGATCCGGGATCGGCGGCTGCACTGCTGGTGCGATGGCCCGTGGGCAAGATGCCCGTGCTGCACGATGCGGCGCGAGATCAGGTCGTCGCGGAGACGAGCATCATTATCGAATATCTCGACCGGCACTATCCGGGCGCCGCGCCGCTGCTGCCGGCGGATCCGGACACCTGCCTGGAGGCGCGGCTGTGGGACCGGTTCTTCGATCTGTATGTCAGCGAGCCGATGCAGAAGATCGTCACCGACCGTGTCCGGCCCGATGGTGCGCGCGATCCGCATGGCGTGGCGCAGGCGCGCGCGACGCTCGACACGGCCTATGCGATGCTCGAGGCGCACCTTGCCGGGCGGCAGTGGGCGGCGGGGCAGGCGTTCACCCTGGCCGACTGCGCCGCGGCGCCGGCGCTGTTCTTTGCAGGGATCGTGCATCCGTTCGATGCGGAGCAGGCGGCGCTCGCGGCCTACTTCGAGCGGCTGGCGGGGCGGCCGTCGATGCGGCGGGTGCTCGACGAGGCCCGGCCGTACTTCTCGATGTTTCCCTACAGGGATGCTATGCCTGAACGGTTCGTGAACGGCTGAGGAGGTTCGCCATGCAGCAGGCTGTTGCGCTCGACCACATGTTCACCGCGCTGGCCGATCCGGGCCGGCGGGCCATGGTGGAGCGGCTCAGCCGCGGGCCGGCTTCCGTCAAGGAGCTGGCGCAGCCGGCGGGGATGCGGCTGCCGTCCGCGGTCAAGCATCTCAAGGTACTGGAGGAGGGTGGACTGGTCGTCTCGGAAAAGGCGGGGCGGACGCGGACCTATACCATACGGCCGGGGGCGCTCGACGCCTTGAACGAATGGGTCACGGAGCGGCAAGCGGTGATGAATGCGGCATTCGACCGGCTTGAGCAGGCCATGATCGCGTTTCCCGAGGAGGACTAGCCGATGACGCGACAACCCGTGCAGCATTCCAGCTTCGTCATCGAACGCGATCTGCCGGCGGGGCCGGCGCATGCGTTCCGGTTCTTCTCCGAGGCCGCTCTGAAGGAGCGGTGGACCGGATGCCATCCCGACTGGAGCGTGATCGAGGATAGCTTCGACTTCCGCGTCGGGGGCGGGGAGAGCAAGGTGTGGCGAACGGGGGAGGGCGTGGTGCAGACGATGCGCGCGCACTATCTCGATATCGTTCAGGGCGAGCGGATCATCTACGCCTACGAGATGACGTTCCGCGAACGGCGGGTGTCGGCGTCGCTGGTGACGGTGGAGTTCGCGCCGTCGGGGGCGAAGACGCGGATGACGTTCACCGAACAGCTCGCCTTCCTCGCGGGCGGCGACGCCGATGTGCGGCGCCAGGGCACTGAGTGGGGATTCGACCGGCTGGCCGAGGCCATCTCTGCGGACGTGTTGGGCGATACCCCGGCGGCGGGTGCCGGTTAGCCCGCCAGCGGTTTCGCCTTGAGCCAGAGGAACAGCGGCAGGCGTTGCCAGCGCTCGAGGTGGGCGTAGGCGGCGTCGGAGCTTACCCTGGGTTCGCTCAGCGAGGTGATGGCGAGGCCGGCGTTTTCGAGGGCGCTTGCATAGGCTTGGAGCGGCTGGGACCAGCCGGCGAAGTGCATGGTCAGCCCGTTGCTCTCGACTTCCGCTTCGAAGGGGCGGCGGACGAAATAATCGGCGTCCGGATCGCCCAGCGTCTCGAAATCGGCGAAGGGGTGGACGATGGAGACGACCAGCGTACCGCCCGGCTTGAGAACGCGGGCAATCTCGGTGATCGAGGCGGGGACGTCGGCGACGTCCATGAGGACGTTGTAGGCCATCACCAGGTCGAAGGCCGCGTCCGCGAAGGGCAGGGCGTCGGCCGGGGCGACGGCGTAGGCGGCGGCGGAGTTCGCCTCGCGGGCGGCTTCGACCAGCGGCTCGACGGCGTCGGTGGCCGTGACGCGCCAGCCGTTCCCGGTGAGCAGGCGCGCGATGCGCCCCTCGCCGCAGCCGACCTCGAGCGCCTCGCCGGGGCCGGGGCCGACGAAATCTCCCAGGGTTTCGCGATAGGCCCAGAAGGCGTCGTGGCCGGGCGCGCGGGCCCAGTCGATCCATTGCTGCGCGGCCCTGGTCCAGTGCGTGCGGTCGTCGTGTTCCCCGGTCATCCCCGTCTCCTCCCATCGCAAATCGGGCTGCGGTGCATAAACGAAGCCGGCGCGGAACGCCACCCTCTTGACGGCGCGGCGCCCGGCGCCTATTCGCCCGATGGGGTGGACGTTCGCGGAGGCGCCCAATGCAGCCTGCCGAGATAACGGCCGAACAGCTCGATCAGTGCCTCGCCGCGCTGGCGCACCGGATGCGGCGAACGATCATCGACCGTCTGGCGACGAGCGATGCGCGGGTGACCGATCTTGCGGCGGACCTGACGACGGGGCTTAACACGGTGAGCAAGCATGTGCGCATTCTCGAGGATGCCGGGCTGATCCGCCGGCAGGTCCACGGGCGCGACCACATGCTGTCGGTGGAAGTCCACCGCCTCGCCGCGATCCGTCACTGGATCGACACCGCCACGGACGGGTGGACGGCCAAGCTCACCGCCATCGACGCCTATCTCACCTATGGGAAGGTGGAGGAGGAGTAGGCGGTTGGTGGGGCGCCGGCTCTTCGGCCGGGGTAGCGTGGTGGGAGAGGTTGCCTCACTTCCTCCGTCATTCCCATGCAAATGGGAACCCAATGGCCGGTGCGTCAAAGCACCCAGGCTGCGGTGTCGGGCACAGGCCCCGCTACAGCACGTCTACCTTCCCAACTGACTGACCCTGTTGGATTCCCGCGTTCGCGGGAATGACGTGGTGGGTGGGGGAAGCAAGTGGCGAGCGACAGTCGCGAATTGGAATCACGCCAGCATCCCTCCCGCTGCCCTCACCCCAAAACCTTCCCCGGGTTCAGGATTCCCTTCGGATCAAGCGCGGTCTTGATCGCTGCCATCATTTCCAGGGCCACGGGGTCCTTCACCTGGCGCAGCAGGTCGGTCTTGAGCTGGCCGATGCCGTGTTCGGCCGAGATGGAGCCGCCCAGGCGCGTCACCACAGCGTAGATGGCGTCGTGGATCGGGGCTTCAAAGTCGGTTATGAAGCGTTTCGGGTCGGCATCCTTCGGCTGGGAGAAATTGAAATGGATGTTGCCGTCACCCATGTGGCCGAAGGG
>CAZNHG010000040.1:0-4139 GCA_964572555.1 uncultured Devosiaceae bacterium
CGCCGTCCCCCACATCCGCGACGCGCTCGACCGGCGTGGCTGTCACGTGCCGCTTGTCGGCGACTTCCACTATATCGGCCACAAGCTGCTCACCGATCACCCGGCCTGCGCCGCGGCGCTGGCGAAATATCGCATCAACCCGGGCAATGTCGGGTTCAAGGACAAGCGTGATACCCAGTTCACCACGCTCATCGAACTGGCGCTGAAATACGACAAGCCGGTGCGCATCGGCGTGAATTGGGGATCGCTCGACCAGGAGCTGCTCACGCGCCTGATGGACGAGAACAACGACCGTACCGAGCCGTGGTCGGCCAACCGCGTTATGCAGGAAGCCATCATCCAGTCCGCCATCGGCTCGGCGGAACGCGCCGAGGAGATCGGGCTGGGGCGCGACCGGATAATCCTCTCCACCAAGGTCTCCGACGTTCAGAACCTCATTGCCGTTTATCAGGACCTCGCCGCCCGTTGCGACTACGCCCTGCACCTGGGGCTTACCGAAGCTGGCATGGGCTCCAAGGGCATCGTGGCCAGTTCGGCGGCGATGGGCATCCTCTTGCAACAGGGCATCGGCGATACCATCCGCATCTCTCTCACGCCCGAACCGGGGGGCGACCGCACCACCGAGGTCAAGGTGGCCCAGGAACTGCTGCAGACCATGGGCTTTCGCCAGTTCGTCCCCGTCGTCGCGGCGTGCCCGGGCTGCGGGCGCACCACCTCCACGACCTTCCAGACCCTCGCCAAGGACATCCAGGACCATCTCTCTGCGTCCATGCCCGTCTGGCGCGAGAAATATCCCGGCGTCGAGGATCTTTCGGTCGCCGTGATGGGCTGTATCGTCAACGGCCCGGGTGAATCCAAGCACGCCGACATTGGCGTTTCCCTCCCCGGCACCGGCGAGCAGCCGGCCGCTCCGGTCTTCATCGAGGGCAAGAAGGTCGCCACACTGCGCGGCGGCAATGTCGCGGACCAGTTCAAGCAGATGGTCGCCGACTACATCGAACAGCGCTTCGGGACCGGCCGCGAAACCGACGCGGCGGAGTGATCAGGTCCGGAACGCTATCGCACGTGCATCAACTTTCCCGCTCCGCGAAGAACCGCGCCGTCTCCCGGAGCGGATCGGCCTGCTCCCCGAATTCGGTCAACGCCGAGATGGCGCAATGCACCGTGTCGCCGAGCTGGCGTCGGGCCGCCTCCACACCGATCTGCCCGACCAGCGTCGACTTCTGGGCCCCGGCATCCTTTCCAGCGGCCTTGCCGAGCTGTGCCGCGCTCGCCGTGACGTCAAGGATGTCGTCGGCGAGCTGGAAGGCGTGGCCGGATTCTTCCGCATAGGTCGTCAGAGCCGCCAGCTCGGTGTCGGTCGCCTCGCCGATGATCGCGCCCATGCGCACCGCCGCGCGCATCAGCGCGCCGGTTTTCATCCGCTGCATGACGGTGATGTCGCGCTCGGTCAACCGTGCCCGCTCGGCCTCGAGGTCGCGCATCTGCCCGCCCGCCATGCCACCGGTGCCCGCGCCGGCTGCCAGTTCTGCCACCAGCTTGATCCGCGTCTCGGGATCGGGGTGTGCCGCGGGGGCGGCCAGAAGCGCGAAGGCCTGGGTCAGCAGCGTGTCTCCGGCGAGAATCGCCGTCGCCTCGTTGAACAGCTTGTGCACCGTCGGCTTGCCGCGGCGCAGATCGTCGTCGTCCATCGCCGGCAGGTCGTCGTGAATCAGCGAGTAGCAGTGGATCAGTTCCACCGCCAGCCCGGCCTGGACCGTCGCCTCCGGCGCCACGCCGAACACCGCCGCCGTCTGCCGCAGCATGAGCGGGCGCAACCGCTTGCCGCCGTTCAGCGTGCCGTGCCGCATGGCGGCGATCAGCCGTTCGGGGGCGGGGCCGGGCCCCGATAATGCCTCGCGTGTCAGAAGCGCATCGAGCGCATGCTCGATATCGGCTGCGGTTTCCGCAAGGGCCTCATCGAAATCGGTCATGGTACTGGGCTCGGTCTTTCATGCGGGAAGCGACAAGGCGGACCCCGATCCTGTATAACCCGGGGCCGCAGGCGGCAAGGGTGTCGGGGAAGGTGAGAGTGACAGGGGTCATGCGTCACACAATGCGCGAAGGGGTACACACCCCGGCCTTCGGGAGATCATCGGCCCGGAGCATCGCGGCATGAAACCGTTGCGCAGGCTCATCCGCCGCCTTCTCCTCGCGGTGGCGATCGTCGTCGCCGTTCCGGTCGTCCTCGTGCCGGTCTACACGGTCGTGAACCCGATCTCCGTGCCGATGCTCGTACGCCATGCCACCTTCCAGCCCGTCACCCGCGAGTGGCAGCCCATCCAGGCCGTTTCCGACCGCCTCAAGGCCTCTGTGGTGATGAGCGAGGACGGCCGGTTCTGCCGCCATGCCGGCGTCGATCTGGGCGCCCTGCGCGCCGAGGTGGAGGACTGGATGGCCGGCAAAACCCCGCGCGGCGCCTCGACCGTCACCATGCAGCTCGCCCGCAACCTGTTCCTGTGGAACGGGCGCTCCTATGTGCGCAAGGCGCTCGAGATTCCGCTGGCGATCTATATCGATCTGGTGATGTCCAAGCGCCGCATCATGGAAATCTACCTCAACGTCGCCGAATGGGGTCCCTCCGGTGAGTTCGGTGTCGCCGCCGGCGCCCGCCGCGCCTTCGGGACGGGCGCCACTGCGTTCACATGGGAGCAGGCGAGCCTTCTCGCCGTCACGCTCCCCAACCCGCACCTGCGCACCCCCGCCAATCCTGCGCCGGGCCTCAGGCGCGTCGCCCGCATCGTCGAACGCCGCGCCCGTGGCGGCGCCGGGTTCATCGGCTGCCTCTACCGCGGCGACGCCATGGAACTTTGAGGTCTTCGCCATCCTGCCTTGTCAGCGGCATTTTTGCCGCAAACGCTCTAGCCAAAGCCGCTTCCGTTCTGTATAAGGCCCGCCAATCCGAGCACGACAGAGTTCGATCTGTTGCCACTCCGACGAGGTTTTGTCCAAGAGTGGACGGCGGATCATTCGAGATGGAGTAACGATCATGGCAGTGCCCAAGCGCAAAACGACCCCGATGAAGCGCGGCATGCGCCGGTCCGCGGACGGCCTCAAGGCGAAGGCCTATGTGGAGGACAAGGAATCCGGCGAACTGCGCCGCCCCCACCACATCGACCTCAAGACCGGCATGTATCGCGGTCGCCAGGTTCTGGAACCGAAAGTGCGCTAAGGCGCCAACCCGGATTCTGGAGGCAAAAAGGCCGGCTCCTTTGGGGGCCGGCCTTTTTCACTCGTTGTGACGTTTCGGAGCGAGTGAAAGCGAAAATCAGACGGTGTCGGTATGCCCGAAACCCGAGGGCATGCGCCGCACCGTCGCCTCGGAGCCGCGCCGATAGGCCTCGACCGCCGGATTGCGCGGCGGCCCGGCCAGAACGGCCACGCCTGCGCTGCGCTGGCGCTCGGCCATCATCTGGGTGACGATCGAGGCGGGCAGGTCGTAGCGCATCTGCCGCGCCCGGCGAATCGTCCCGCCGATCAGCGGCTGGATGTGTTCCGAACTGATGCGCCTTGGCCTCGAGTACGCAGACATGACACGCCACCCTGTTTCACCTTGGGCCAAGTGTCCCGAAATGAAACACCAACGCGGCCCGCTGGTAATAAAGTGGCAAGGCGCGTGCCAATCGGCAAGAATTTGTTAACTTTTTGCCCAAGGGGCCGGGAACAGGGTTAATCGAGCCGCCGTTGCATCACGTGCCGGCGCGTCCCCGCCATCTGGATGAAGGTGAATCCGGCGCGCTCGAACGCGGGCACGAATCCCATGAAGCGATAGCTCGGCGCGTCCGCAGCCACCGGATAGGCCTCGACGGCCGTCGCCCCGTTCTCGCGGGCATGGTCCACGGCCGCGGCGATCAGGTCATGGGCAAGGCCCCGTCCGCGCAGCGAGCGGTGGATATACATGCAGGCGAGCGACCAGATGACCGCGTCCGGCCCGGCTTCGGCGCCCTTGAGCCGCCGATAGGTCTCGCGCGGGGCGATCGACACCCAGGCGCGCGGAATCTCCTCATGATACCCGATCAGTCCTACCGGCGTGCCGCCCGCGACGCGCTCCAGCATCTGTTCGCGCCGCACCGCGCCGGAGGTGCCACGCCCTTCCTCAG
>CAZNHG010000040.1:4149-16442 GCA_964572555.1 uncultured Devosiaceae bacterium
CTCAGCGGTAGCGCGCCACACCATGCACCAGCAGTGTTTCGGCGCGCCGGGCGTCTCGAACAGCCGCTCGAAATCGCCCTGCCGCTCCGGCGTGACCGGACGGAAGGTGAGCGCGACCGGCGCCGTCGACTCAGAAGTCGTCCTTGGCCTTGCGGATCGCGGCGAAGACATCTCTGGGATCGGCCCCTTCCATGTCCATGAGCTTGGCCATGTCCGGATCGTCCGCGCGCAGGAACGGATTGGCCGCCTTTTCCTCGCCCATCGTGACGGGAATGGTATAGGCGTCGCTTGCCCGCTGCCGGGCGATCTCGTCGGCGCGCGCCTTGAGCAGCGTGTTGTTCGGGTCGACGCTCAGCGCGAACTTGGCGTTGGCGCCCGAGTATTCGTGCCCGCAATAGACGAGCGTGTCGTCGGGCAGGGCGCGCAGCTTTTTCAGCCCCTCCCACATCGGTCCCGGCGTGCCCTCGAACATGCGTCCGCACCCCAGCGAGAACAGGGCGTCCGCGGTAAACACGTGCTTGCCCGCCGGATCGTGATAAACGATGTGGCCCAGCGTATGCCCCGGCGTTTCGTAGACGCTGAAGGTCGTCTCGCCCAGGCTCACGGTATCGCCCTCGCCCACCAGAACGTCGAGCCCGCTGATCTTGTCCTGTTCGCCGCGCGGCCCGGTGACCTTGGCGCCGTACTCGGCTTTCAGCCCGGCGATTCCCTCGGTGTGATCGCCATGATGATGGGTGATGAAGATGTCCGTCAGCGTCCAGCCCGTGCGCTTGAGGGCCTCGCGGATCGCCGCTTCCTCGGGCGCGTCGATGGCGGCCGTGGCCGCTGTCGCCTCGTCGTGAATCAGATAGCCGTAATTGTCGGAACGACATTGGAAGATTTCGACGGCAAGCGCCATTTAACCGGCCTCCTTGATGCGCATGACCTGTTCGGTTCAGCCGCGAGCCTATGGTGCGTGCGACGGCATGGCAAGGTGGCCGAACCGCGATTTGCGTTGTGATGCATCAAGGTATCACGCGGGCCGGGCGCTCAGCGTGAGCCCCCTGTTTTCACTGCCGATTTGGAGTAAGACTTGTACGCATGACACCCGACGTCGCGCAACTGATCGGCTTTTATAAATCGCCCCTCGGGCGGATCGCGCGCAGCCTCATCCGCGAGCAGGTCCGCGACATGGCGGGCGACGTCTCCGGCAAGCGTGTCCTCGGCCTGGGGTTCGCCACGCCGTACATGCGCTTCACCCTCCAGCGGGCCGAGCGCGTCCTTGCCTTCATGCCGGGCGGGCAGGGAGCCTCGCACTGGCCACGCGAAAGCGACTCCCACGTGGTCATGTGCGATCCCCTCGAGATGCCGCTCACCGATTCGGCAGTCGACCTCGTCATCGCCGTCCATGCCTTCGAGCATGTCGCCGATTCGGCCGAGCTGATGCGCGAACTCTGGCGCGTATGCGCGTCCGACGCGCACCTCATCGTCGTCGTTCCGCGCCGCCGCGGGCTGTGGGCCCAGCGCGACAACACGCCCTTCGGCAGCGGCCACCCGTTCTCGCGTTCGCAGCTCGACCAGCTTCTGCGCGCCCACTCCTTCACGCCCGAGGTCTGGCGCGACGCGCTGTTCCTGCCCCCGGTACAGGCCGCTCCGGTCATCAAGTCCGCCCGGCTGTTCGAGAGGGGCGGTCGCCTGTTCGGCTCGACGCTCGCTGGCGCGCTGTGCGTTCAGGCGAAGAAGGAACAGTTCCCCGCCATCGCCCGGCGCAAGCGCTCCGAACGTCTCGTGCGCCTGCCCGGCTTTGCGCCGCAAACGGCCATGAATCTGCCCGGTTCGCGGTCCTGACCGGCACGCTTCGGCATCAACCCGCGCGCGCCTTTCCTTTGCTTTGCAGGGGCGGTTTGCGTATGGTCGCGCCCGCCTGCGCCGGCCCGTTGCAGGCACGTGTTCCGCGCCAGTGAGTTCCGCCGATGAGTGACCGCCCGACGCCGCAGCCCGGCGTGATGAAAATCGCCAGCTATGTGCCCGGCAGCTCCCATGCCGCAAAGGGCGTAGAGCCGGTCAAGCTCTCCGCGAACGAAAGCCCGCTCGGCGCCAGCCCTAAGGCCATCGAAGCCTACAAGGCGGCCGCCGGCAAGCTTGCGATCTATCCTGACGGATCCTCGAAGGACCTGCGCGCCGCCCTGGGCGAGGTGCACGGGCTCGATCCCGAACGCCTCGTCGTCGGCGCGGGCTCGGACGAGCTTCTGCACCTGCTCGCCCAGATCTATCTCGGCGACGGCGACGAGGCGGTGGTGCACGAGCACGGTTTTCTGGTCTATCCCATCGTCACGCGCGGCGCGGGTGCGACGCCGGTCTTCGCGCCGGCGCGCGACTACGGCGCCGATGTCGATGCCATTCTCGCGGCGGTGACCGAGCGCACGCGGATCGTCTTTCTCGACAATCCCAACAATCCCACAGGCACCTATCTCGGCGCCGGCGACCTCAAGCGCCTGCACGCCGGCCTGCGCCCCGATATCCTTCTGGTCGTCGACAGCGCCTATGCCGAATACGTCACGGCCGCCGACTACACCA
The DNA here is from genome assembly GCA_964572555.1 of uncultured Devosiaceae bacterium. Lineage (GTDB taxonomy): Bacteria > Pseudomonadota > Alphaproteobacteria > Rhizobiales > Devosiaceae > CAZNHG01. The sequence continues at coordinate 6,706 of CAZNHG010000040.1, forward strand.
CGGGCGCGGACCTCGTCGCGGAAAACGAGAACGTCGTCATGGTGCGCACCTTTTCCAAGATGGGGCTTGCCGCCATCCGGCTGGGATGGATGTACGGGCCCGCGCATGTCGTCGATGCGATGAACCGGTTGCGCGGCCCGTTCAATGTCAGCGTGCCCGCCCAGGCCGCCGGCGCCGCCGCCGTGCGCGACACCGAATTCACGAATGAGCTTGCCGCGCACAACGCCGAATGGCGCGACTGGCTCACCCGCGCGCTGACGTCCAACCGGCTGCGCGTGTTGCCCAGCCAGGCCAACTTCATCCTCGTGCTCTTCCCTCAAGAGGACGGGCTGACCGCATCCGCGGCCAACGCCTACCTGCTCGAAAAGGGCCTGGTGATCCGCGAAATGACGAGCTACGGCCTGCCGCAGGCCCTGCGCATTTCCATCGGCACCGAAAAGGCGATGAAGGCGGTTGCCCGCGAACTGGCGACTTTCATGGAAGGGGGCGCCAATGTTTGAGCGCATCGCGCTGATCGGCATCGGCCTCATCGGTTCCTCGATCGCCCTGGCCGCGCGCCAGCACGGCCTGGCCGGGCACATCGCCATCGCCACCCGCAAGCAGGAAACGCTGGACGAGGCGCAGGACCTCGGCCTCGGCGACAGCTACACGCGCGACGCAGCGGAAGCGGCCCGCGATGCCGATCTCGTCATCCTGTGCACCCCCGTCGGTGCCTTTGCCGAGGTCGCCGCGCAGATCGGCCCCGTCCTCAAGCCGGGCGCGATCCTGACCGATGTCGGCTCGGTCAAGGGCCACGTGCTCGCCGTGGTCGGCGTGCATGTGCCTCAAGGTGTGCATTTCGTGCCCGCCCACCCCATGGCCGGCACCGAGTATTCCGGCCCGTCCGCCGGATTCCCGGGCCTGTTCGTCAATCGCTGGTGCATCCTCACACCGGAAGAGGGGGCGGACCCCGCGGCTGTCGAAAGGCTTTCCGCCTTCTGGCGCACGCTCGGCTCGGACATCGAGGTCATGGACGCCGCCCACCACGATTTGGTGGTCGCCATCACCAGCCACGTTCCGCACCTCATTGCCTACAACATCGTGGGTACGGCCGACGATCTCGCCGCGGTCAGCAAGTCCGAGGTCATCAAGTTCTCTGCCGGCGGCTTCCGCGACTTCACCCGCATCGCCGCGTCGGACCCGGTGATGTGGCGCGACGTGTTCCTGACCAACCGCGAGGCGGTTCTGGAAATGCTGGGCCGTTTCCTCGACGACCTCGGCGTTCTCGAGCAAGCCGTGCGCAACAGCGACGGCCCCACGCTCGAGGCGTTGTTCACCCGCACCCGCGCCATCCGCCGTTCCATCATCGACGCCGGCCAGGAAACCGCCACCGCCGACTTCGGCCGCACCCCGGGCGCACCCGGCGCGCCGGGAGAGTAGAGCGCCGGGGCGAAAAAGTGGAATCCGGTTTTTCGCTTAACCGGCGCGATCACTAAGAATCTAGATCGTTGGGCGATTTGGATTAATCGCCCAACGATCTAGTCGGGCCACACCATCTCCCTTGCGGGGCTTCTCGCCTGCTCCGGTGGAGCCTTCGCCGTGACTCGGTCACGTCGCAAAAAACCTAGAACACCGGCGGTACCGTCACCAGCGGCGCGATCCCGGCCAGCACGGCGCCGCGCCGGATGGTCAGTGTCTGGCGGTTGCTGCCGTCTTCCTGCTGCCCGCCGAACAGCACGGTGCGCATCTGTTGCGGCACCACACCGTCGAGCCGCTCGGCGACCCCGTTCGAGGTGACCACCAGGTCGCCGCGCATCTCGCCATTCTCGTTCAGCCCCAGTTCCCCGTCGACGTTGAGGCGCGCATTGGCGTCGTCCGCCTCGAACCGGCTGATCGTCACGGTGCCTCCCGCCGCCTGCCAGCGCTCCAGAAAGCCCGGCGCCCCCCCCCACAGGCGAACGTCGTCCGGCATGGCGGCGATTTCGGCCTCGAAGGTCAGCCGTCCGTCCCCGATGCCGAGGGAGGATATGTCCGCCGCCTGCGTGCGTGCGAACACCGCCAGCCCCATGCGCCCCGCCTCGGGATCGTGATTTTCGGGTTGTTCGAGTATGTGGAATTCGGCCATGGGAGCGCTGGCGAGCACGGTTTCGTCGAGCAGCGTGTCGAGATAGGCGATATCCTCGGCATGGATGGACAGCCGCGACAGCCGCCAGCCATCCAGCCGGATGCTGGCTTCCATCATCGACCAGCGCACTTCCCGCTCGGTCCCATGGAAGGCATCGGTGTAGGTCATCGGCCCGTTGAGAAAGGCGAGCACATGAGTCGGACGATAGACCAGCGCCGTCGCCTGGATGCTGGGCAGCGTAAACCGCGCGTCTCCATCCACGATCCGCGCCTCGGCGCATGTCCCGTCGAACCGGAAGGGGAAACCGGTAACCGATATGTCGCCGCACTGAAGCGTCGGCATGCCGGCATCCGCCGGTGCGCCGAGACGGGCGATTTCCTCATGGATGCGCCCGGCGAAATAGAGCCACGCGCCGCCATAACCGGCGACAACCACAACGACGAGGGCGAGCAGGACGATGATTCGTTTCTTCATGGCACGTGCTTATAGTGCAGTTTCAACGCCGTCACGAGGCCGGTACGAACGCGCCCGGTTCGGTACGGCGTCACAATCGGTGGAAATCGGTCTCCCTTGCGTGACACCGGCGAGCGTGTCCGGGCAGCGTGAACCCGAGGTTATGACGATATGACGGCAGACATCGACAACGCGCCGACCTATTGGGTCTTCGGCTACGGCTCGCTGATCTGGCGTCCGGGATTCAGCTTCGTCTCCGCGCATCAGGCGCTGTTGCGCGGTGCACACCGGCAGTTGTGCATCTACTCGTACCATTATCGCGGCACGAAGGAGCGTCCCGGCCTCGTCTTTGGCCTGGTGCGCGGCGGGTCGTGCCACGGCATGGCCTTCGAGGTGGCAGAAGCCGACTGGCCCGAAGTTCACGAATACCTCAGGGCCCGCGAGTTGATTTCGGACGTCTACCGCGAGACCAGCCGCGCCGTCCGCCTAGCGGACGGCAGGGACGTGCGGGCCCTAGCTTATGTTGTGGATGAAGCGCACGAGCAATACGCCGGCGCGCTCGATGTCGCGGCCCAGCTCGAACTCGTGCGCGATGCGTCGGGCGCGATGGGGCCGAATACCGATTATGTGCTCAACACGGCCTGGCACTTGCGGGAAATGGGGATCGAGGACCGCCGCCTCAAGGAACTGACGGCACTTCTGAGCTAGCCGGCCCGTTCAGCTAGCTAGCCAGGCAGAAAGGGGGCATGTCGGCCCTGTATCCGCCTTCGAGGTCCCACTGCGTCTTCATGCGCTCGACGACGTCCGCCGGGGCGGGCAGGCGCAGAACGGAAGAGGCGATGGCCATCGCGGCCCGGAAGCGCGCGCGGCTGGCCTGATCGTCGATGATGTCGTCGGCCGTGCCGATCCAGCGTGCGGTGTCGCCGTCCGTGATCACGTAGAGATCGTGCCCCTTGAGCACGAAACTCGCGGGGTCCTCCTGCCAAAGGGCGTATTCGTGGCCCGTACGTCCGCGCCATCCCACGGCGTGGGGCGCCGGAATATCTCTCGTCTCGTCGTCGCGGGTCACGGTCATGTCCTCATCCGTTTGCATGAGAAAGAACAAAACTAGAACAAATGCCAGTAAAAGTCAAACGATCTCACGCTGCCGTCTATATCTATGCGGCGAAGTGCATGATGGCCCTATATATGGTATTTTTGTGGCGGGGTACACGGGTATGCACCACATTGGGCGCCCCGGGCGTGAGGATGCCCGTCACACGGGGTTCTGCCGCTGGGCCCGCCGCGCCTTCGCCGCCTCCAGGCGCTCGCGGAAATCGGGGCTGAGCGGCCGCGTCAGCCCGGTTTCGGCCGAATCACATACCAGATCCTCGGTCGCTGTCTCGACCTCCGAGATCAGCCGCTCGTGAAACGTCTTGGCGTCAAGCCCGGCCGGTATGGGCGGCAGGAATTTCAGCTTGGCCGTGCCCGGCCACAGCACCAGCGAGTTGCGTCCCCAGAACAGGCCCGAATTGAGCGCCACAGGCACCACGGGCACGTTCAGTCCCTCGTAGAGCCGGGCCGTGCCGTAGCGATAGGCGGGATCGGCCAGCGGGCTCCGGCGCGTTCCCTCGGGAAAGATGATGATCTTGCAGCCCCGCCCGATTGCCGCGCGCGCGTCGTCCAGCATCGCGGGCACGGCCCCCGAGCCCTTGCTGCGGTCGATCGAGATCGTCTCCAGCGACCGCGCCGCCCGCCCGAAGAAGGGAATGTCCATCAATTCCTTCTTGGCGATGAAGGCGGGCCGCCCGGCATGCGGCAGGATGGTGAAGATGTCCCAGTCCGACTGGTGCTTGGCCGCTATTATGCACCCCTGTTCGGGGATGTTCTCCACCCCCTCGACCTCGGTGCGAATGCTCGTCACCCAGCGCAGGAAGAAAAGGTTGGAGGCCGCCCAGTATTTCCCGATGGCCCAGCCGGCCGGAAACCACCCGCGCGCGAACAGCGCCATCGTGCCCACGACAAGGGCGAGGATCACGGTCTGCCCGAGAAACAGCAGATAGAAAATCAGCGATCTGATGGCCTGAACGGCCATGAGGCTCCTCCCGCCGCGCTCAGGCGATCTGTGCCAGGAAGCGGCGCACGGTGACTTCCGAGGTCAGCGCCGTCAGTCCCGCGATGATCGGGATCAGCACGAGGATACCCGCTATCCCCGCCAGGCCAAGCGAGAAGTCGCCGAACAGCACGCCGAGCTGCGCCGACGAATTCGCCGGCAGGAAGCCGGATGTCGCCACCCCCGCGATCACGAAGAACACCAGCGCGGCCACGCCGCCGCCGATCCCGCCGCGCAGCCCGATCTTGAGGAAACGCCCGCGGAATTCCCCGGCGATGAACCGGTTCGAGGCCCCGATGAAATGCAGCACGTCCACGATGTCCCGGTTCGAGGCCATGGTGCCGCGCGTCGCGAAGACCACCGCCAGCACCGTTGCCGCCACGATCAGCGCCAGCGACAGGACGCCGGTGATCACGATGGTCCCCGCCATGGTGCTCAGCTGCTGTCGCCATGCCGCATGCGTGTCGAGCGTTGCCCCCGGCACCGCTTGCAGCTCGCTGCGCAGCCGGTCGATATCCGCGCTCGCCGGATCGGTCAGCTGCACCGTCACGAGCCGGGGAACAGCGATGCCCTCCAGATCGACACTGTCGCCCAGCCAAGGCCGCAACAGGTCCCGGCTCTCCGCCTCCGAAAGCGTGCGCGCGCCCGACACGCCGGGCGTCTCCGCCGCGATCGACTGCGCCAGGCCGAGATTGGCCGCCATGTCCTCGCCCTCGATGGGCCGCACCTGGATCGTTACCTCGCGCGCCACTTCGGCCGACCAGCTCATCGCCGACTTCTGCACCAGCATCACCCCGCCGAAGGTGACGGCGGACAGAAACGTCATGATGGCGACGAGTAGCATCAGTGTGCGCCCGGCCACCGACTGGGCGGGCACGATGGGCGTTGCCCGGCGCTGCTGCGCGGTGATGTCGCGGAACTCACTCATGGACGGTCAGCTCTCCGTTGTCGAGCAGCATGCGCGGATAGTCGAACTTCTTGAGCATGTGCAGTTCGTGGGTCGCGATGATGATGGTCGTGCCCATGCGGTTGAGTTCGGCGAACAGGTGCACCAGCCGCTCGGAAAGCTCGGGGTCGACATTGCCCGTCGGCTCGTCGGCCAGAAGGATATCGGGCCGCGCGATTACCGCCCGCGCAATCGCCGCGCGCTGTTTCTCGCCGCCCGAAAGCACTGGCGGCGGCGCGTCCATGCGGTCGCCCAGGCCCACCCAGTCGAGCAGTTCCTCGACGTTGTCGCGATAGTCGTCCTCGTTCTGCCCGCGCACGCGCAGGGGCAGGGCGACATTCTCGAATGTCGTCATGTGGTCGAGCAGGCGGAATTCCTGGAAAACGATGCCGATATGCCGGCGCAGCGACAACAGCCGGTCGTGCCCCAGCCGCGTGACGTCCTCGCCGAACATGGTGATTTCCCCGCGCGTGGGGCGCAGCGACAAGAGCAACAGCCGCAACAACGAGGTCTTGCCCGCGCCCGAGGGCCCGGTGAGAAAATGAAACGAGCCGGGCGCGATGGAAAAACTGAGCCCTTTGAGAATTTCGGGCCCCTGGCCGTATCTCAGGCCCACGTCATTGAATTCGATCACTCTGGCAACGCTCCGAATCACCTGCGACTTGAAAGCATATCAGCCATGGTATGCCCGATGATGGCAATCCGGGTCCGTTTCAGGAGTTTTAACCCGCCCCCCGTTATGCTCCCGGGCTGATTGAGTAACGCGTACACATCGTCATGATCATCACCTGCCCCAACTGCCAGACAAGCTATCAGGTAGCGGAAAAGGCCATCGGCTCGGCCGGGCGCAAGGTGCAGTGTGCGCATTGCCACGAGTCGTGGCAGGCCGTGCCCGAACCCGAGCCTCCCGCCAGCGACGATGACCGCATCTTCGATGAAAAGGCCGAGGCCGCGCTCGATGCCGCCTTCAAGCAGGAGGAGGAGCGCGTTCACGGCACCGGCGACCGCCCGGACCCGATGGAGGACAAGCTCGACGCCGATGCAAAAGCCGAGTCAGACGATTCGGACGAAGCCGCCAGCGCCGGGGCCGCGCGCGAAAGCGCGAAGCGCCGCGACGGCCTCATCAGGCGCCGCCTCGCCATGGCCCGCGGCATGCCCATCGGCAAGCTGCGCGCCAATGCCCGTTTCGCCGCGGCCTGCGGCCTTGTCGCGCTCATCGGCTGCGGCATCGCCTTTCGCACCGAGATCGTGCGTATCTTTCCCGACCTGGCGGGCTTCTACGAGATGGCCAGGCTGAACGTGAACGTCGTCGGCCTCGAGTTCCGCGACGTCGAGACCCTGCGCGCCTTCAAGAACGGCGCGGAAGCGCTCACGGTCTCGGGCCGTATACAGAATATTTCCGATCGCCGGGTCACAGTCCCGGCTGCGGTGGTGTCGATTCTCGATGAGGCCGGCACCTCCGTCTATTCCTGGCGCGTGACGCCGGATACCCCGGCCCTGGTGCCGGGCCAGATCGCAGAGTTTGAATCCCGGGTGAACGCCGCACCTCAAAATGCGCACACGGTTCGTCTGGAATTTGCAAGTGGCCGTCCTAAATAGACTCACATATTGATGAGTTCAGCGGCCGAGCGGGAGAGGTTTTGATGGCGCGCATACTTGTGGCCGAAGATGATGACAACGTAAGAGCGTTCGTCGCGCGGGCGCTCGAAATGAAGGGCCACACCGTCACCGAGGCGGAGGACGGGGGGCTCGCTGCCGAAGCCATGCTCGAGGCCGAGGGGCAGTACGACATGCTCCTGTCCGACATCAAGATGCCGGTGATGGACGGTATTGCCCTGGCGCTGTCCATCGGCGCGCAATACCCCGATGTCACTATCCTGCTGATGACCGGCTTCGCCGAGCAGCGCGAACGCGCCCACGGCCTCGACTCGCTCATCTATGACGTCCTCAACAAGCCTTTCACGCTCGACGTACTGCTGGAAAAGGTCGATGACGCCCTCGCCGGCAGGCCGGTCGAGATCGTCTCTATCGCCGAGCAGGCCAAGGCGCAGGGGTAGACGCCCAGGCCGTCCCCCTCACCAAGAACCTAGAGCCAGTCCGGCACCGCATCCCCTGCAATGATCGCGGCAACGTCCTCGCGTTCCCGCACGACGGCGTAGCGCTCCCCGTCCACCAGGACTTCGGGCACCAGCGGCCGCGTGTTGTATGTTCCTGCCATCACCGCGCCATAGGCTCCCGCGCTCATCACCGCCAGCAGATCGCCCTCGCGCGGCGCCGCCATCTCGCGCCCCAGCGCCAGGTAGTCTCCGGTCTCGCAGACCGGCCCGACGACATCGGCGCTGATCGTGGGCGCATCCGCCGGCTGCTCCAGGATCGGCCATACCTCGTGCCAGGCCTCGTAGAGCGTGGGGCGTAGCAGATCGTTCATGGCCGCGTCGGTGATGACGAAGTCGCGCGCCCCGCCGTGCTTGAGATACTCGACCCGCGTCACCAGCACCCCGGCATTGCCCGCGATCCAGCGCCCCGGCTCCAGCACGAGCTCGCACCCCAGCGGTGCGATGTGCGCGTCCACGAGCGCCTTGTAGGCGGATAGGTCCGGCCGGTGCCCCAGCGGTTCGTAGACGATCCCCAGCCCCCCGCCGATATCGACATGCGAAATCGGGTGTCCGGCTTTCTTGAGTCGCGTCACCAGCTCGGCCAGCAGCGCGAAGGCATTGTCGAACGGCTCGAGATCGGTGATCTGCGAGCCGATATGCATGTCCACCCCGACCGCCGTCAGGTTGGCGGCCTGTCCGATGGCAGCATAAACCGCATCCGCCCGCTCGAACGGAATGCCGAACTTCGTCTCCGCCTTGCCGGTCGATATCTTGGCATGCGTGCGCGCATCGACATTGGGGTTCACCCGCACCGAAACCGGTGCCGTCACGCCCATCTCGCCCGCTACCCGGTCGAGCCGTTCGAGTTCCGGCTCGCTCTCGATGTTGAAACAGCGAATGCCCGCCTCGAGCGCCCGCCGCATCTCAGCCGCCGTCTTGCCGACGCCCGAGAACACGATCTTCTCCGGTGCGATCCCCGCGGCCAGCGCCCGCTCCAGCTCGCCTCCGGAAACCACATCCGCGCCCGCGCCTTGCCGGGCGAGGACGGTCAGCACCGCCTGGTTGGAATTCGCCTTCATCGCATAGGCGATCAGCGGATCGCTGTCCGCGAACGTCGTTTGCAGCAGTGCCAGCCGGTCCCTCAGCGCCGTCGCCGAATAGGCATAGAACGGCGTCCCCGCCGTCGCGGCGATGGCCGCAAGGCTCACGCCGTCGGCATGCAGAACACCGTCACGATAGGAAAAGGCGTCGGCCATGCGCTCAGCCGGCCGCGCCCAGCCGCTCCTGCCAGGCGGCAACCTGCGCCTCGACGTTCTTCGGCGCCGTGCCGCCGAAGCTGGTGCGGCTCGCGACCGACTTCTCCACGGACAGCACGTTGAAGATGCGGCTGTCGATGCGCTCGTCGACCGTCTTGAGATCCTCGATGGTCAGCCCGTCGAGCGGGCAGTTCTTTTCCTCGGCCAGCGCCACGATCCGCCCCGTCACGTGATGCGCATCGCGGAAGGGCACGTTCGCCTCGCGTACCAGCCAGTCCGCCACGTCTGTCGCCGTCGAGAACCCGGAGCCGGCGGCGGCGCGCATCGCCTCGCGATTGACCTTCAGGTCCCCCGCCATGCCCGTCATCGCCGCCAGGGCCAGCGACAGGCTGTCCAGCGCATCGAACGCGACTTCCTTGTCTTCCTGCATGTCCTTGGAATAGGCAAGCGGCAGCCCCTTCATCACCACGAGCAGGGAGTTGAGCGATCCCATGATCCGGCCCACCTTGGCGCGGATCAGTTCGGCCGCGTCCGGGTTGCGCTTCTGCGGCATGATCGAGGAACCGGTCGAGAACTTGTCGGAAAGCGCGATGAAGCCGAACTGGGCCGAGGACCAGATCACCAGCTCCTCGGCGAACCGGCTCAGATTCATCGCGCAGATGCTGCCCTCCGCCAGCGCACCGAGGTGTGGGCACACGCCTGCTGGGGCAGCCCGGCAGGACAGCGGGTACTGCACGACGACGCCACCTACGAGCGTTCCCTCCCCTACTACGACCAGCTCGACATCGAC
>CAZNHG010000041.1:0-6134 GCA_964572555.1 uncultured Devosiaceae bacterium
CGCTGGTCTTGGCACGCACCACGACGCCGTCGGATTCGATGCGCCTGAGGGCCACGGCGGTGAGCTCGGGGTCATCGCGCCCGAGCGGTTCGGCCATCTCGATCACGGTGACACGGGCGCCGAGCCGCCGGTAGGCCTGGGCCAGCTCCATGCCGATAGGGCCGCCGCCGATAATGATGAGGTGTCCCGGCTTCTCGGTGAGTTCGAAGATGGTCTCGTTGGTGTAATAGGGCACATCCGCGATCCCCTCGATGGGCGGCACGGCGGGGCGCGAACCGGTGGCGACCACGAAGCGGCGCGCCCGGATCTCGGTATCGCCGGCGACGAGCGTGCGCCTGTCGGCAAAGCGCGCATGGGCGCGGATCACCGTCGCACCGAGGGCCGTGAAGCGCTCCTCGCTGTCGTGCGGGGCAATCCCGGCGATAACGTCGTGAACATGGGCGTGCACGCGTTCGAAATCGACAGCGGGCATGCCCAGATCGACGCCGAAGGCGGGGGCGGTTTCGGCCGCGTAGGCCTGGCGGGCGGCCGCGATCAGCGCCTTGGAGGGCACGCAGCCGGTGTTGAGGCAGTCCCCGCCCATCCTCCCGTTCTCGATGAGGACGATCGAGGCATCGAAGGCGCGGGCCGCGGCGGCCACGGTCAGGCCCGCCGATCCGCCGCCGATCACGCACAGATCGGGTTTGATGAGGTTGGGCATCGTCTCACATCCTTGTCGGGCGGGTCAGGTCTCGTCCCGCCCGCGCAGCCGCTTTAGCACAACGGGGATCAGTGCGACCACGCCCAGCAGGGCAAAGGCGATCAGCACCTGCGGGGTGACGAGGTCGCCCGGCGCCAGCGCTTCCCCGCAGGGCGGCACGTCCTGCGCGCACGCGGCGGCGCGTTCGGCGATGATCGAGCGCAGGCCCTCGCCGGCAAAGGCATAGGCCGTCGCGCCCGGGATGATGCCGACGAAGGTCGTCCAGGCATAGGTGACGAACGAGACACCCAGCACGGCCGGCACGACATTGACCAGGAAGAAGGGAAAGGCCGGCACCAGCCTGAGAAACAGCATGTAGCTCGCGGCATTACCCCGGAACCCCGCCGCCATGCGGTTGAGCGCGTCCCCGGCGCGGGCGCTAAAGAACCCAGCGAGGGCGAACCGGGCTGCCGCATAAAGGGCGCAGGCGCCAAGTGTCGCACCGACGACCACCAGTCCCGCCCCCACGGCCCAGCCGAAGACGAGCCCGGTGGCGACCGTGAGGAGCCATGCGGCGGGGAAGGAGAGCGCCGTCGCCACCGCATAGCCGATGACCACCGTGAGGCCCGAGACGACGGGGTGGTCGGCGACGAAACCGGTCAGCGCGCCGTAGTTGACCGCGATGCGGTCGAAACTGAGTTCGCGGTGCAGCCCCGTGGCGAAGACGGTCACGATCGCCAGGACCAGCAGACCCAGGGGGACAAAGCGCCGCAGGGAGCTATGCGGCGGGGAATCGCTGGCGGGATCGGACATGGCGGGCGGCCGGACCTTGCGGAAAACGTGTGAAGCGCCGCATGCTTGGCGCGGGTTGACCGATCTAACCACAGCAAGGGTAAATGTCGCCTGTGTTTCACCCACACGTGAGACGGTGTGATACACGGGGCCCGTACGCTACCGATGCGCACACAGGCCCCGGGATCGCGCGCGTTGACTTGGGCGCCGCTTTTTCTTATAAGCCGCGCAACTTTGCTGCGGTAATCCGGCGTATTCGCCCATCCCGGCAGCAATCCTGCGACACCAAGGAACAGAGGAACCGTGCCGAGCGCGGTCTGGTCTCATGAAGCGTACATTTCAGCCAAGCCGCCTTGTGCGTACCCGCCGCCACGGCTTCCGGGCCCGCATGGCGACCAAGAACGGCCGCAAGATCCTGAACGCACGGCGCGCCCGGGGCCGCAAGAAGCTGTCCGCCTAAGGGCAAAAGGCCCGATGGCGGAGGTGCGCTCTTCCCGGCCCCGGCTTCGCCGTCTGACAAAACGAGCGCAGTTTCTGCGCGCGGCGCGCGGCGCCCGCGCCAGCCGGCGCAGCATGGCGCTGCAGGCCGTTCGATCGGATGATGAGATGCCCGGCATTGGCCTTACCGTCACACGGAAAGTCGGCAACGCTCCCGAACGCAACCGCATCAAAAGGCGTTTGCGCGCGGCCGTGACCGCTTGCGCGCACGAATTCCATCCCCGACATGACTATGTGATCATCGGCCGGCGGGCGGCGCTTCACGAGCCCTTCGCCGGACTGGTCCACAGTGTGGAAACGCTGCTGGCCCGCGTCCACGACACCCCCAAGGCCAGGCAGAGCTGAGAGAGCCATGCAAGATTCCCGCAACATGATCATCGCCGTGGTGCTCAGCATCATCGTGCTGTTCGGCTGGCAGTATTTCGTCGCCGGACCGCAGATGGAGCAGGCCGCGCAGGACGCCCCGCAGCAACAGTCCGAGCAGCAGCCACAACAGGACGGCCAGGGCGCGAGCGGGACCGAGGGCGGCCAGGACCTGCCGACGCCGGGCGCGGGCGAAGGGTCGTCGCAAAGCGCGGATATCGGCCAGGCCACGGGCGGGGGACAGGTCTTCGCCAATCGCGAGGAAGCACTGGCGGGCACGCCGCGGCTCGCCATCAACACCCCCGCGGTCACCGGCTCGATCAACCTCGTGGGCGCGCGCATCGACGATCTCGAGCTCAAGGAATACCACGAGACCGTGGATCCCTCCTCCCCGATCATCTCGCTGCTCTCGCCCACCGGATCGCCGGATGCCTATTTCGCAGAGCAGGGCTGGGTGAACCCGGGCGGCGGCTCGGCCGCGGTGCCGACGACCGGCACCGAATGGGAGGTCGAGGGGGACACCGGCACGCTGACGCCCTCGAGCCCGGTCACCCTGGTCTGGGACAATGGCGAGGGACTGATTTTCCGCCGCACCTTCCAGGTCGACGAGAACTATCTGTTCACCGTCGAGCAGTCGGTCGAGAACACCGGCGCAAACGACGTCATGCTCTATCCTTATGCCCGTGTCGCGCGGCACGGCACGCCGGACGTCCAGAACTTCTTCGTGCAGCACGAGGGCCCGCTCGGTGTGCTGGGCGAGCACAACCTCATCGCGATGAGCTATGGCGATCTCGCCGACCGGGACCGGGTGGACTACGAGTCCGGCGGCGGGTGGCTCGGGATCACCGACAAGTACTGGGCGACGGCCGTCCTCGCGGAACCGGAACAGGACATCAATGCGCGCTTCTCGCACAGCGCGCAGAACCAGCGCGACGTCTATCAGACGAGCTTCGTGGCGCGTACGCCGGTGACCGTCCCCGCCGGCGCCACGGGCAGCAACACCAGCTATGTGTTCGCCGGCGCCAAGAAGGAAGCCGTGATCTCCTCGTACGAGCAGAGCCACGGCTTCGACCGGCTCGAGCTCTTGATCGACTGGGGGTGGCTGCACTTCCTGACCAAGCCGCTGTTCTACCTGCTGGCCTTCCTTTACGGAATCCTGGGCAATTTCGGCCTCGCCATCCTGGCGGTGACCGTTCTGGTCAAGCTGATCTTCTTCCCGCTTGCCAACCGCTCCTACGCCTCGATGGCGGCGATGCGGCGGGTGCAGCCGGAGATGAAGGAGATCCAGGAAAAGCACAAGGACGACCGCGCCGCCCAGCAGAAGGCGATGATGGAGTTGTACAAGCGCGAGAAGATCAATCCGATCTCCGGCTGCTGGCCGATCCTGATCCAGATTCCGGTGTTCTTCGCGCTCTATACGGTTCTGTTCATCAGCCTGGAGATGCGCCATGCGCCGTTCTTCGGTTGGGTGCAGGACCTCGCGTCCCCCGATCCCACCAACATCTTCACCCTGTTCGGGCTGATTCCCTGGGACCCTTCGGTCATCCCGCTGTTCGGGCCGTTCCTGATGCTGGGCATCTGGCCCGTGATCATGGGCATCACCATGTGGGTCCAGATGAAGCTGAACCCGCCGCCCCCCGACCCGACGCAGGCGATGCTGTTCAACATCATGCCCATCATCTTCACCTTCATGCTCGGCACCTTCCCGGCGGGCCTGGTGATCTACTGGGCGTGGAACAACTTCCTCTCGATCTGCCAGCAATGGGTGATCATGAAGCGCCACGGCGTGGAGGTCGACATCGTGGGCAACATCGTGCAGAGCTTCAAGCGCGGCAAGCCCGCCGAAGACAGCCAGGGCAAGTAGCGCGCCGTGGCCGGGACCCAACAAGGCCCCAGCGCGGACGAGATCGAGGCCGGGCGGCTGCTGTTCGCCCGGCCTTTCGCGTTCGTCAAGGGATGCGTGAGCGTCGACGGCCTGCCGCCCGCGGACATGGCCGAGGTCGCCTTCGCGGGCCGCTCGAACGTGGGCAAGTCCTCGCTGATCAACGCGCTGGTGGGCATGACGGGCCTGGCACGCACCTCCAACACGCCGGGGCGCACCCAGGAGCTCAACATCTTTGAGGGCGCGCACGGGCCGCTGCGCATCGTCGACATGCCCGGCTACGGCTTCGCGCAGGCGCCCAAGCCCAAGGTCGCCGCCTGGAACCGGCTGATCCACGCCTACCTGGCGGGCCGGCCGAACCTGCGGCGCGTCTACGTGCTCATCGATGCGCGGCACGGGCCCAAGGCCAACGACACCAGCGTGATGAACGAACTGGACGCGGCGGCCGTCAGCTACCAGATCGTCCTGACCAAGGCCGACAAGCCCAGCGCCGGGGACATCGAGGCCGTCATCGCCGCCACGCGAAAGGCCATTGCCAAGCGCCCGGCGGCCCACCCGGACATCGTCGCGACCTCGGCGCAAAAGGGTGAGGGGATCGCGGCGCTGCGCGCCGAGATCGCCGCGTTCATCGCATAGATTCCAGTTTTTCCGTTCTGATTGAATCAGAACGGAAGCTCCAAGTTCTTGAGCGGTCGCGTATTCGCTTGCGCGGACTTCGGTTCGAGGCGAACAAGTGGTATCCGTTCAGCGGGATATTGCTCCACTGGAGCAATATCTTTTCCGCTTCACTTCTGAAAACGCTCTACCGCACCGGGTGATAGCGCAGCATGGTGACACCCTCGACGACGAGGTGGGTGTCGACGAGCTGCAGCTCGAGGTCGAGCCCGTGCGCGAAGAACGGCTTGCCGCCGCCCAGCACGACCGGCAGGAAGTAGAGCCGGAATTCGTCGATCAGCCCGGCGCGTGCCAGATGGGCAGCGAGTTCGGGGCCGGCGACCTCGATATCGGCGCCGTCCTCCTGCTTACGCCGGGTAATCCCGGCTACGATGTCACCGGTCAGCAGCTCGGCGTTCGGCCCGACCTCCTTGAGCATGGAGGAGACCACCAGCTTGGGCGTCTGCCGCCACACGCGGCGGAAATCCGCTTCCACTTCCGGCGCGCCGGGTGGTGTCTCCGCATCCCAGAAGCGCATGACCTCGTACATGCGCCGGCCAAAGACCATCAGTCCCGTTTCGCGCACCTGTTCGTTGAAATGCCAGTGCAGATCGGCGTCGGGCACGGGCAGCGACGGCCCGTTTTCGGGCCCTGCCACATAGCCGTCGAGCGACATCATCATGCCGTAGCGCAGTTTGCGCATTACGTCCTCCTCCAAATGATTGCAAGTTGCAATCAGTTTGATCCTAGTCGCATCCCCTCTCCCGGGCAATGCGGGCCTGCGGGAGTGGCAAAACTGCCCTTGGCGCTTTGACGCGGCCGGCGAACAGAGCTACCCCTTGGCCCGGAAACGACGCCGCCGAAGGGCGGCAGGAACTGGACATGCTGCAACGCCTGATCAACTTCATACGCCGTTTCAGCGGCGAGGAAATCGAACCGGAAGGGCCGCAATATGGCGCGGTGCCCTATCGCATCGTCGAGGGGCAGCTCGTGGTGCTGCTCGTCACCTCGCGCGGACGCGGGCGCTGGATCTTTCCCAAGGGCGCTGCGATGAAGAACAAGACACCTGCCGAGACCGCCGCGGCGGAAGCGCTCGAGGAAGCGGGTGTCGAGGGCGAGATTGCGGACGAGCCGATCGGCTCCTACGTGTTGCCGGTCACGGCCGAGCGTCCCGCCCCGATCGAGGTGCAGATGTTCCCGCTCCGCGTGACGACGCAGCACGAGAAGTGGAAGGAAAGCCGGCAGCGCTATCGCCACTGGGCGGTT
>CAZNHG010000041.1:6234-16398 GCA_964572555.1 uncultured Devosiaceae bacterium
ACCGCCTCTTCCGCCGTCGCGTTGAGATGGCTGGTCTTGAGGAACACGCCTTCGGGGCTGACCGCCGGATTCCTGAGCCCCTTGTTCGAGACGCCCTCGCGCAGGAACCCCACGCCGAATACCGCCCCCACCGCGATATGCGTCGAGGAGACCGGCAGCCCCAGCGCCGAGGCGATGAGCACGGTGATGGCCGCGGCGAGCGCGACGCAGTAGCCGCGCACCTCGTTGAGCTTGGTGATCCGCTCGCCGACGGTGCGAATGACACGCGGGCCGAACAGCGCGAGGCCGAGGGCGATGCCGAGGGCGCCGATGGCGAGCACCCAGTAGGGCAGAGCGACGCGCGCCACATCGCCCGTCCCCGACTGGGCAGCGGCAACGATGGCGGCGAGCGGGCCGGCAGCGTTGGCGACGTCGTTGGCGCCGTGCGCAAACGAAAGAAATGCCGTGGCAAAGATCAGCGGCAGGCGGAAGAGCATGCCGATGTTCTTGGACCGGTTCTCCATGCCCTTGGTCCGGCGTACCACCCAGGGACGTGCACCGGCCCAGCCGATACCGGCGACCACGAGGCCGATCACGAGCGTGAGCGGCAGGCCGGGCGCCCAGACGCGCTTCAATCCCTTTGTCGTCAGGTAGACGGCGAAGACACCGACCATGAGGGCCACGAGGACGGGGACCCAGGTGCGCGCGGCGCCCACGCGGTCGGCACGCTTGAGGATCAGCATTTCGACGAGTGCGAGGAGCAGGGCCGCAATGCCGCCCCCGAGGACCGGGGAAATCACCCAGCTCGCCGCTATAGCCCCCAGGATCGGCCAGGTAACGACGCTAATGCCCGCCGCCGCGATGGCGCCGCCGACCACGCCGCCGACGACGGCGTGGGTCGTCGAGACCGGCGCACCCAGCAGCGTTGCCAGGTTGATCCAGAGGGCCGAGGCCAGAAGCGCCGCCGTCATCACGGTAATGAAGGTGGTCGTGGTCAGCTCGGTGCCCGGGGTGATGAGTTCGTGCGAGATGGTGGTGACGACGTCGCCGCCCGCGATCAGCGCCCCCGCCGCCTCGCAGAACGCGGCGATGGCGAGCGCGCCGCCCATGGTCAGGGCCCGCGCGCCGACAGCCGGACCCATGTTGTTGGCCACGTCGTTGGCGCCGATGTTGAGCGCCATGTAGGCGGCGATCACCGTGGCGATGACGACGAGATAGCTCAGCGGCCCCGAGGCCACCGCAAACACGGCAAACACCAGTGCGGCGGCGATGAAGACCAGCGCCAGGCCGGGCGCGGCCATGCCACGCGCGATGTCCTGCGTCGCCGATCCCAGTTGACCGACGCGCTTGAGGTCCTTGTCGATCGCGCTTTTCGCCATGCCTCGCTTTCGGATGCTGTCCGTGGTTGTTCCGTCAGGCCCTAGCGAAGATGGCCGCTCGTGACCACCGCCGGGAACCACAAAGTTGTTGGAAGCGGCTCAGTCCGAAACCACGCGCGCGGCCGGATAGACGCCAAGCACACGGAACAGGTCGGTAAAGAATTCGAGCTCCTCGAAGGCGAGCTGAACGCGCCGCTCGGAGGGGTGCCCCTCGATGTCCGCATAGAACTGGGTGGCAAAGAAGTTGCCGTCGACCATGTAGCTCTCGAGCTTGGTCATGTTCACCCCGTTGGTGGCGAACCCGCCCATGGCCTTGTAAAGCGCGGCGGGCACGTTGCGCACGCGGAACACGAAGGTCGTCTTCACCGGGCCGTTGTCGGCGGGGGCCTCGATCCTGTCGCGCGACATGACGAGAAAGCGCGTGGTGTTGTGCGCGGCGTCCTCGATGTTCTCGGCGACGACGTCGAGACCGTAGGTGCGCGCAGCGAGCGTCGAGGCAATCGCGCCCACCGACTTGTCGGCGTTCGCGGCGATCTCGCGGGCCGAACCGGCGGTATCGACGGCGTTGAGCGTTTTCAGCCCGTGCTCGCGAATGAAGTTGCGGCACTGCCCCAGCGCCACGGAGAGCGACTGCACCGTCTCGATATCGCCGAGCGTGGCGCCCGGCACGCCGAGCAGGTTCATGCGGATGGGCTGGTAGTATTCGCCGACGATGAACAGCCCGCTTTCGGGCAGAAGATGATGGATATCGGCGATGCGACCGTAAAGCGAGTTCTCGATGGGGACGACGGCGAGGTCGGCCTCGCTCTTGCGGACCGCGCCGATAGTGTCCTCGAAGGTGACGCACGGCATGGGCTCGTCGTCGGGGAAGACGGCGTCGACCGCGGCGTGGCCGAAGGCGCCCAGTTCGCCCTGGAAGGCAATCCTTTTGGGCATGTGTATGCCACCTCCTTTGGGGTCGGGGCCGAGCAGCGCGGTTCTTTTGTCACCGGCTCTTGCCGGAGTCAAACAAAACGGCTAGTGCCTAGTCCGCGGTCCGGGCCGCGGATTTTGTGGGGACGCGCCGAACGTGTTGTCGCACCTTCGGCGCTGCCGGTTGCGCGCGTCAGGGCTTGGCTATATCTTCCGCGCGCAACGGGCCGGGCCCGAATCCGGCCCGGCTCGAAAACGCGTTTGTCGGGGTTCCACCAGCCGGTCCGGGCACGGGGGAACGGGACACTGAAGAGAGACCGGTTATGGATTCTTTTGAGATGAACAAGATCCTGGGTGCGATTCTGGGCACCCTGGTCTTCGTGATGGGTATCGGCTTCATCGCCGAGGCGATCTACGAGCCGACCGAGGAGAGCGGCGTGGGCTATGCACTGCCCGAGCCCGAGGGCGGCGCGGTCGCCGGCGTCCAGGAAGAAGAACCCGCTACCCCGCTCCCCCAGCTGCTGGCCAACGCCAGCGCGGAGGACGGCGAAGGCGTGGCGCGCAAGTGCCAGTCCTGTCACACTTTCGAACAGGGCGGGGCCAACAAGACCGGACCGGCGCTCTACGATATCGTCGGCCGTCCGATAGCCGGCCATGAAGGCTTTTCCTATTCCGACGCACTGAACCAGCTCGCCAGCGAGGACGGGCAGTGGACCTATGACGAGCTGAGCCACTTCATCGAGGATCCGCGCGGCTTCGCGCCGGGCACCAAGATGACCTTTACGGGCATCAGCGACGAGCAGGACCGCGCCGACCTTCTGGCCTATCTGCAGACGCTGTCCGAGGACCCCGTGCCCTTCCCCGAGCCCCAGGCAGCGGAAACTGGCGGCGAGGGCGAGCAGGCCGCCGAGGACGAGGGCAGTGGGGACGCAGCGGCGGATGGCGAGACCTCCGGCGGCGAGTCGTCCTCTGGTGACGAGACGGCTTCGCCGGACGGATCATCCTCGGGCGAGGAGACATCCGGTAGTTCAGACGGCACATCCACCGAGACCCAGAACACGGACGACGCGCAGTCCGCCAACTAGAGCTGCCCAATACCAGAAAATTCAGGGGCCGTGCTTGGCAACAGGCGCGGCCCTGTGCTTTTCAACGGAGCCGATATCTCAAGGGAGGACGGTCATGGCGCTTTTGCTGCACCTGTCGGACGTGGACGAGGATCGCTGGGAGCAGCGGCTGAGCGACAAGCTCGGCGGCTACCCCATCGTGCGGCGCGGACAGGACTTCGACCCCGACGACGTGCGTTACATCTTCGTATGGAAGCCCAAGCGCGACGCGTTCGAGGGACTGAACAACCTCAAGGCGGTCCTGTCGCTGGGCGCGGGGGTCGACGCGCTGTTGCGCCATCCCGGCCTGCCCGACGGCGTGCCCATCGTGCGCTTCGTCGACACCGAACTCAGCCAGTGCATGAGCGACTATGTCGTCGCGCACGTCACCATGCACCACCGGCTCTACACACGCTATCGCGCCGACCAAAAGGCGCATGAGTGGACCCAACTCTATCCGCCCCCGGCCTGGGACATCAATGTCGGGGTAATGGGGCTCGGCGTTCTCGGCCAGGACGCCCTCGCCCGCCTCAGGCCGCTGGGGTTCAACCTTCTCGGCTGGAGCCGCAGCCCGCACGAGATGGAGGGCGTGACGACCTATTCCGGCGCCGGCGATTTCGACGCCTTCCTCGCCCAAACCGATATCCTGGTGAACCTGTTGCCCCTCACCGCCGAAACCGAGGGCATCTTGAACATGGACACGTTCTCGAGGCTCAGGCGCGGTGTGCTCGACGGCGGGCCGGCGATCATCAACCCGGCGCGCGGCGGGCACCAGAAGGAGGCGGATATCGCCGAGGCGCTCAACGACGGCACGCTGGGCGCGGCGAGCCTCGACGTCTTCGAAACCGAGCCGCTGCCCGCCGACAGCCCGCTGTGGGATATCGAGAACTGCTACATCACCCCGCATATCGCGGCGATTTCCAATCCCGAGACGGGCGTGGACTATTTCTCGAAGGTCCTTCTCGACCACGAGGCGGGCAAACCGCTGATCAACGTGGTGGACCGCGAGCGGGGCTACTGAGCCGTCAGGTCCAGCGTCCAGTACTGACCGTTGAGATCGGCGCCGAAGGAGCGGTGCCGGTTCTCGCTTTCGAGGGTGAAGCCTGCAGCCCGATAGACGCGCCGTGCCGCCCTCAGGCAGTCTTGGGTCCACAGCATCATGCGGCGATAACCCGCCTCCCGCGCAAACCGGACGGCCTCGCCCACCAAGGTGTGGCCCAGCCCTTGCCCGCGCGCGGCCGGCTCGACATAAAGCATGCGCAACTGGGCTATGCCCGCCGCCTCCGCCGGCACGACGAAGACCGACCCGGCGACCTGCCCGTCCTGCTCGGCAACCCAGAGCTTTTTGGGCGGCGCCTCGGGCGCGGTCTCGTATTCGCTGTAGATGCGGGCGATCAGCGCCTCGAACTCAGCGTTCCAGCCATGTTCCCGGTTATAGAGAACCCCCTGCCTGTGGATGAGCCAGCCAAGTTCGCCGACACGGTGCGGGCGCAGGGTAACGGGGCCCGGTGCACCCGCGGCGCCAAGGGAACGCGTAATGGTCTGCATCGCCGCGATGAGCGCCTGCCGGCCGGCGTCGGGGAGCGGGCTCAGCAAGGCTTCAGCGGCCATGTCGCTGAGTTCGTCGAGATCGGCGGCGGCCCGCTCGCCCTCGCGGGTTAACGCCAGGGTATTGGCGCGCCGGTCGTCGGACGCCGGGGTGATCGCCAGCACGTTGCGGTCCGACAGGCGCCAGACGAGCCGGCTCATCTGCCCGCGGTCCATGTCAAGATCCTGCGCCAGCTCCCCGGCGGTCACCGTGCCGCGCCGGCCGGTTTCATAGATCACCCGCGCCTCGGGCAGGGAATACGGGCTTTGAAGGATGCTGTCATCCACCACCCCGATGATGCGGGTATAAAAGCGGTTGAAGGCACGCAGGGCGGCGATGTGATCGCGCGGGACGGCCATGACCGAATCCTTGGACCAAATTTAGTTGATTAAATCAACCAAATTTGGTTGCCAGAGTCAATCAAACTGGCGTCCGCGCCTCAGCCATACCGCTTCCTGAGCACCGAGTAGACGGCCCGGATGCCCTGGTCCGTGCCGCCCACGGGGCGGCCGGGCCGGGCTTCGGGCGCCCAGCCGAAGATATCGAGATGCGCCCAGGCCCCGGCGTTCTTCACGAAGCGCTGCAGGAACAGGGCCGCGGTGATCGAGCCGGCATGGGGGCCGGCTGAGATGTGGCTGACATCGGCCACCTTGGAGGCGAGCAGCTTGTCGTAGGGCGCCCACAACGGCATGTGCCACAGCGGATCGTCATACTGAGATCCCGCGGCGACGAGATCGCCGGCCAGCGTTGAATCGGGGGAATAGAGCGGCGGCAGGTCGGGGCCCAGCGCCACGCGCGCAGCGCCGGTGAGGGTGGCCATGTCGATGACGAGCTCGGGCGATTCCTCATCCGCCAGCGCCAGCGCATCGGCGAGGATCAGCCGTCCCTCGGCGTCCGTGTTGCCGATCTCGACGCTCATTCCGGCCCGCGAGGGCAGGATGTCGCCGGGCCGGAAGGCTGTGGCGGAGATGGCGTTCTCGACGATCGGCAACAGCACGCGCAGGCGCACCTTTAACCTCGCATCGACGATGGCGTGGGTGAGCCCCAGAATGTTGGCGGCCCCGCCCATGTCCTTTTTCATCAGCGCCATGCCGGCGGGCGGCTTGATGTCGAGACCGCCGGTGTCGAAGGTCACTCCCTTGCCCACGAGCGTCACCAGCGGATCGCCCCGGTTCCCCCAGGTCAGTTCCACCAGCCGCGGTGCCTCGGCGCTGGCGCGCCCGACGGCGTGAATCATGGGGAAATTCCGGTCGAGCAACGCGTCCCCGACAATGCTCGTAACCCTCATACCGCGCTTTTCAGCGAAGGTGCGGACTTCCGCCTCGAAGGCATCGGGGCCGAGGTCGTTGGCCGGGGTGTTGATGAGATCGCGCGCGAGATAAGCGGAAGTGGTGAGCCGCTCGACCGTGTCCCAATCGGCGCCCTCGGCCTTTTCAAGCGTTACCGCGCCGCCATTGGCCTTGTAGCGGTCGAAGGCATAGGCGCCCAGCCTGAACCCCAGCGCAGCGTGAGTGGGGTCGCCCAGCGCCCCCTCGAGCCGGTAGCTGCCCGGTTCCAGCATGGCCGCGGCCAGCCCGGTGACGAACTGGATGGTGTTGCCCGGCGCGCCCATGCCGAACAGGTACCCGGCGCGGTCCCCTTCGTCATCGGGAAGCGGCAGCAGCCGGCCGCGCTGTCCGGCAAAGCCGTTGGCCTCGGCCCATGTGGCCTGGCGCGGACCGAGCCCGGCGGCCTCCAGCTCGTTTTCGGCATCGCAGTTGACGGGACAGGGGGACTCGGCGCTCAACTGACACTCTCCTCATGTTGCGCATTTCGGTGTAGCGGCTCGCCCCTGTCGGCGCAACTCGCGCCGGGCCGTGGTTTAACGGCCTGTTAGGGTTAATGATTTATTGAACGGGAATTGCCGTGGCGGTTGTGTGCGCCGCGGCCCGTATCTTGAGGACTTTGGGGGTTTGTGCGTGCTCCGGGGGCTTGATCCGACGATGAAGAGGATGCGTGCCGTCATGCTGGCGGGCGTGGCCGCACTGGCGCTCAACGCCTGCGCGAGCAACCGCACGAGCATGCAGTCGCCCGACTATTCGGGCCTGCCGGCCGGCCAGCAGCGCGCCAACCTGTCCGAACTCTCGGCGCGCTACGCCTCCAATCCGCGCGACAAGGCGACGATCATCCATTTCTCCGCCGCCCTGCGCGCGGTCGGGCAGAGTGCGCAGGCGGTAGCGGTGCTGCAGAAGGCGGTGGGAATTCACCCCGACGACGTGGACATCAAGGTCGCCTACGCCAAGGCACTGGCGGCCGACGGCAAGTTCTCGCAGGCGCTCAACGTCATCGACCAGACCATCCAGCCCGATCAGCCCGACTGGAACGCGCTCATGGTCAAGGGCGCCATTCTCGACCAGATGGGTGAGCACGGCGCGGCGCGCGAGCTCTACCGGCAGGCCCTCGTCATGGCGCCGCAGCATCCGGGCCTGCAGGCCAATCTGGGGCTGTCCTACGCCATGACCGACGATCTGCAGCAGGCCGAATCGCACCTGCGCCAGGCCGTGAACGCACCCGGCGCCAGCGCGCAGATCGTGCAGAACCTCGCCCTCGTCGTCGGCCTGCAGGGCCGGTTCGACGAGGCCCGCCAGATCTACGCGCAGGTCCTTCCCGGCGACCAGGTCGACTCCAACATGACCTATATCCGCGCGCTGCTCACCCAGCAGAACCGCTGGGACGCCATCAAGAACGCCGGGTAGCAAGACACCGAAATAGCTACACCGTCACGTCCCGGCTGCGCGCCGGGCGCCGCCGCTCTTGGCACAAAGTACTGAAGGCCCGGCTCTGCGGCCCGGATCAGCCTTAGTTGCCCATTGTCCCGCCGGGGCCGAAGATCTCGATGCCGGCGGGGGCCATCACGACGATGAACAGGACGGGCAGGAAGAACAGGATCAGCGGCACGGTGAGCTTGGGCGGCAGGGACGCCGCCTTCTTCTCGGCCTCCATCAGGCGCATTTCACGCCCCTCCTCGGCCATGACGCGCAGCGCGGACCCCACTGACGTACCGTATTTCTCCGCCTGGATGAGCGCGGCCATCACCGAGCGCACACCGTCGAGGCCGGTGCGCTTGCCCAGGTTGTCGTAGGCGCGCGTGCGGTCCTCGAGGAAGGACAGCTCGGCCGTCGTGAGGGTGAGTTCCTCGGAAAGCTCCTCGGACTGCTCGCCCACTTCCTTGGCAACACGCTTGAAGGCGGCCTCGATCGACATGCCGGACTCGACGCACAGGAGCAGCAGGTCGAGACAGTCCGGCCAGGCCATGCCAACGGATTTCTGGCGCTTGATGATGCGGTTGCGCAGCAACACCACCGGCACGTAGGAACCAAGGATTCCTATCGCGACGGCGAACAGCAGGGCCATGTAGAGCGGCAGCTCGGGAAAGGCCAGGAACCCCAGATAGATGAACCCCAGCGCGAACATGATGAAGGGCGTGACGAAGCGGAAGAACACGTAGGTCGTCATGTGCGCCCGGCCGCGATAGCCGGCCTGGGTGAGGCGTTCGGCCGTGTTCTCGTCGGCGAATGCCTGGTGCAGGGAGAACTTGTCGACGACGTTCTTGACGAAGCTCCGCGCCTCGGTGCCCGTGCGGAGCGAGGCCTTCTTCCCCTCGCTGCCGCGCAGGCGCGACATCTCCTCGGCGCGCATGCGTTCGCGCTCCAGCGCCACGCGGCGAATGCGGTCGCGCATGGACGAGCGGTCGGTGATCTGGGACCCGATGGTGAAGACCATGGCGGCCGCCGAGACAGCGGCGAGCACGGCCATCAGGAAATTGGGGTCGGCGACGATTTCGAAGATGTCCATTGGCTATCCTCAGAAATCGAACTGGATCATGCGGTTCATCACGAAAACGCCCATGCTGAGCATGATCGCACCGACACCAAGCCAAATATGTCCCAGCGTGGTTGTGAACAGCGGGGTGAGATAGTCCGGACTCGCCAGGGACACCAGTGCGCCCACGATAAACGGCAGTGAGCCGATGATCATCGCCGACGCCTTAGCTTCGGAGGACATCGCCTTGACCTTGGACTTCATTTTCTTGCGGTTGCGCAGCACGTGGCTGAGATTGGTCAGGGCCTCTGAGAGATTGCCGCCCGACTGCTGCTGCACGGTCACCACGACGATGAGAAAGTTCACTTCGGGAAGCGGCACGCGGTCGTAGAGCACGTGGATGGCCTCGGTCATCGACTTGCCGACCGACTGCTGCTCGATGACGCGCTGGAATTCGGAACGGACCGGCTCGCCGATCTCGCGCGTGACGATCTTGATGGAATCGTTGAGCGGCATGCCCGACTTCACGCCGCGCACGATGGTCTCGACGGCGTTGGGCAGTTCCTCGAGATACTTGTTCTGATAGCGCTTGCGCAGAAAGCCCAGGACCCACATGGGCAGCACGTAGCCGCCAGCCACGCCGAAAACCGCGGCGAACATCAGCGGCACGCCCAGCGCGAAGCACAGGATGAAGATCACCACGCCCGTGATCACCGAATTGCGGATGAAGGCGGACTTTCGCGTCTTGAGGCCGGCCTGGAAGATCCGGTCCTGCAGCGTGGTCTTCTTGCGCTCCCTGAGGGCGTCCGACTGCGCCTTGAGCGCATCCTGAACGGTGCGGCGGCGGTTGTCGCGCGTGCGTTCGGCCGCGACGTTGGCGCGACTCGCCTGATAGTCGCCCTGCAGGGCCTTGCGGCGCTTGCCGGCCTGGCCGGATCCCAGGACGCCGGGCACGAAGGCGACGCCGAGGGCACCGACCGATATGAAGGCGAGAAGGGCGAGAACGAGTGGCGACATCGGCGCTTGTTCCTAGTTCCCGACCATGTCGCGATGTTCGGTGTTGGAGTTCTCGAGCGCCTGGACGAGGTTGGACTCCTCGTTGAAGTAGCGGGCGCGCTCGGTGAATTGCGGCTTGGTGATGCCGGTCGAATGGTGCTGGCCCATGAGGTTGCCGCTCGCGTCCTCGCCCTCGATATCGTAGACGAAGACGTCCTGGGTGACGATCACGTCGCCTTCCATGCCCAGCACCTCCGAGATGTGGGTGATGCGGCGCGAACCGTCGCGCAGGCGCGCGGCCTGCACGATCACGTCAATCGAGCCGACGACGATCTCGCGCACTGTCTTCTGCGGCAGCGAGAAGCCGCCCATTGCGATCATCGACTCGATGCGGTTCAGGCATTCG
>CAZNHG010000042.1:0-4839 GCA_964572555.1 uncultured Devosiaceae bacterium
AAGGGTGGTTGTGGACCAGGATCAGGGCCGTGGCGGAGAGCTCCAGCGTGCGCCGGATGACCTCGCGCGGATAGACGGGCGTGTGATCGACGGTGCCGATCTGCTGTACCTCGTCGGCGATGAGTTTGTTCTGCTTGTCGAGAAACAGGATGCGGAACTGTTCGCGCGCTTCGAACGCCATGGACGAGCGGCAGTAGTCGACGAGCGCCGACCATGAACCCAGGACGGGCCGGTCGGGGATTTCGTCGCGGCCGAAGCGCTGGGCGACGGCGACCATGACCTTGAGGTCGGTAATGGCCGTCTGGCCGAGCCCGTCGATTTCGGCGAGCAGGTGGGCAGGGGCGCCGAGAGCCTCGGAAAAGCTGCCGAACCTGTCGATCATCGCCTTGGCGATAGGCTTGGTGTCGCGCCGGGGCAGCAGGCGGAAAAGCAGCAGCTCCAGAAGTTCGTAGTCCTGAAGCGAGTCCGCGCCGCTCTCGGTGAAGCGCTTGCGCAGGCGGTCGCGGTGGCCGTGATAGTGGGCTGGACGCCCGCTATCCGCCAGCCCTTGTGGTTCCGGCGGCGTGTCCGGCTCGTCCGTCATGCAGGGCGGGCGGCCATGGGGTTGAACAGCCCGGCGGGCGAGGCGGTGAAAATTTCGCAGCCCGTTTCGGTGACGCCGATCGAGTGCTCGCACTGGGCGGACAGGGTGCGGTCGCGGGTGACCGCGGTCCAGCCGTCGGAGAGTACTTTGACGTGCGGGCGGCCCAGATTGATCATCGGCTCGATGGTGAAGATCATGCCCGGCTTGAGTTCGACGCCGGTGCCCGGCGTGCCGAAGTGCATGATGTTGGGTTCGTCGTGGAAAAGCTGTCCCACGCCATGTCCGACGAAGTCGCGCACGACGCTGGCGCGTTCGCCCTCGGCGTGATTCTGGATGGCGGCGCCGATATCGCCGGTGGTGTTGCCGGGTTTGGTGGCTTCGATGCCCGCCGCGAGGCTGTCGTAGGTGACGGTAATCAGGCGCTGCGCCTTGCGGGAAATTTCACCCACCGGATACATGCGGCTCGAATCCCCGTGCCAGCCATCGACGACGAGCGTGAGGTCGATATTGACGATGTCGCCCTCGCGCAGGGGCTTGTCGACCGGGATACCGTGGCACACGACATGGTTGATGGACGTACAGATGGAGTGGCGGAAACCGCGATAGAACAGGGTCGCCGGCTTGGCGCCGTGGTCGTGGGCGAATTCCAGCGCGATGCGGTCGAGTTCCAGGGTGGTGACGCCGGGGCGCACTTCGTCAACCAGCACGTCGAGCGCCCGGGCCGTGAGCTGGCCGGCCTTGCGCATGCCCTCGAAGCCCTCGGGGCCGTGCAGGGGGATGACGCCGGGCGACCGGCGGGCGCTGTCTTTCGCTTCTACGTACGTGACCATCTCGTTACTCCGTCACCGCTCGAGTATACCTACTCTGCGGTGGCCTTTATGGGAAGGGGATCGCTCAGACGGATTTCCTCCGTGGTGAGGGTGCAGGCATGACACAGCATTTCCACCCCGGTGGCGCGCGCTTTCGCGAAGGCGGCGGTGTAGGCGGGGTCGATATCCCCGGCAAGGCGGAAGGCCGCGCAATCGTCGCGCTGCACGAGGTAGAGATTGGCGGCACGGTGCCCGGATTCAACCATGCGGGCGAGGTCTCCCAGATGCCGCGTACCGCGGGCGGTGGCGGCGTCCGGGAATTCGGCCATGCCGCGCTCGCGGGAGAGGTGGACGTTCTTCACCTCCAGATAGAGGTCGGGCAGGCCGGGTTCGGTCAGAAGAAAGTCGACGCGGCTCCTTTCGCCGTACTTTACCTCGGGGCGGACGCTGCCATAGGCCGCGACGGCCGGAATGGCGCCCGCAGCCAGGGCCTCGGCGACGATGCGGTTGGGCATGGCGGTGTTGATGCCGACGAGGCCGGTCTCGAGTTCAACGAGTTCGAGGCTGTGCGCCAGCTTGCGCCTGGGGTTGTCGGAGCGCGACACCCAGACGGTGAGGCCCGGCATGTCGAGACCGGTCATGGCGCCGGGATTGGCGCAATGCGCCGTGATCTCTTCGCCCGTGTCGAGCGTAATGTCGGCGAGAAAGCGCTTGTAGCGGCGGCGGAGGACGCCGCGCAGGAGAGGCTGGGGTAATTTCACGGTGTTCGCTTGACCTTTGCGATGAGGGCGGGCATGGCTTTTGTTTTTTCACGACCAAGCAGCACAGGGTCAAGCCAAGACCGAGCCGATGACCGCCGAACCGTCCCCCGCGCCCGTGACCGCAGCTCTCCTGATCGTCGGGGACGAGATTCTGTCCGGGCGCACCAAGGACCGCAACATCGGCACCGTTGCCGATTTCTGTACCGATCTGGGGATCGAGCTGCGGGAAGTGCGGGTTGTCGCCGACGAGATCCAGGACATCGTCGAGGCGCTCGATGCACTGCGGGTCCGCTACACCTATGTGTTCACCACAGGCGGGATCGGGCCGACGCATGACGACATCACGGCGGACGCCGTGGCCGCGGCGTTCGGCGTCGAGTTGCCGGTGGACGAGGCGGCGCGCAAGGTCCTCGAGGAGCGGTACGGCACGACCGATGTGAGCCCCGAACGCCTGCGCATGGCGCGCATTCCGGTCGGCGGGGAAATGATCCCCAACAGCGTGAGCGCGGCGCCGGGCTTCCGTATCGGCAATGTTCATGTCATGGCGGGCGTTCCGAAGATCATGGAAGCCATGCTGGAGGCCGTTGCCCCCACGCTGCAGGGCGGGGCGAAGGTGCACAGCCGGGCCATCAATTGTGGGGTCGGCGAGAGCGTGGTGGCCGGGCCGCTCGGCGCTATCCAGAAGGCGTATCCGGGCGTGCGGATCGGCTCCTACCCGCAGATCGGCAAGCTGCCAGTCTACACCCAGCTGGTCGTGCGCTCGGCGGACGAGGCCCTGCTGGAGGAAGCGGCGGCGAAGGTGCGTGCCATGGTCGATGAAATCCATGCCGAGAAAGGTATCGTTCTGCCCGAGGAGACAGACCAATGAACCCGTCACAGAAATCCTTCCCCGTGACATGGGACCAGTTCCACCGCGATTCGCGGGCGCTGGCCTGGCGCCTCATGGGCGACGGGCCGTTCGAGGCCGTGGTCGCCATTACCCGCGGCGGGCTGGTGCCGGCCGCCATCGTGGCGCGCGAACTCAATATCCGCGCCGTCGACTGCGTGGCGGTGAAGAGCTACGACCACCAGAGCCAGGGCGACATCCGCGTACTCAAGCCGGTCTCCAGCGACATCATTGCCGCCGCGAAGGATGGCAAGAAGGTGCTGATCGTCGACGACCTGGTGGACACGGGCGCCACAGCGCGCGCGGTGCGCGAAATGCTGCCCGGTGCGCAACTCGCCACCGTCTACGCCAAGCCCAAGGGGCGGGAGATGGTGGATACCTTCATTACCGAGGTGAGCCAGGATACCTGGATATACTTCCCGTGGGACCTCGACGTGGCGTACGTGGCGCCGATTTCCGGGGGTACGGACTGAGGCAGCCGGTTTTCCACCTGTTCTGAAAAGGCGCTAGCTGCAGAAGCTGCACCCTATCGTGCTGGACTGGGTTGGCGCGTCATCGTCGTCGGTGGACGGTACGCTATATTCCTGCTCGACGGTCTTGGTCCGAACCTCGCCGTTTTCATCCACATAAGCGACTTCGCGCTCGATCGTATGGGTCTGGGCGCACCCCGCGAGTGCGGTAACGAGCAACGCCGCTGCCACAATCCTTGTCATATGAATTCTTTTCGCCTCCGATCCGGTCAATCGTGTTGGAGGCCCTTGCGAGCCGTAGGTTGCGTGCGAACGTGCCATCGGTGGTGGGCATGCAGCAAGGAGGGGTGATGCGACAAGTTCTCGCCGCCCAATAGGCGGCGGCATCGGCGCGTTTCAACCGGTGGAGCTTATGGTGCGGACGACGGGACTCGAACCCGTAAGCCCAAAAGGGCGACAGATTTTAAGTCTGTAGTGTATGCCAGTTCCACCACGTCCGCACTGCGGGCAAAGATACCCATTCTCGTTGCCGCCACAACCTTAGATGTTGCCGTGCATGGCGTCCCGCAAACCGGGGAAGAGCGGTTCGGGCCGGTTGCGCGGGCCGTGCAGGGCGCTATGACGGGTGGCGTGTGCAACCAAGGAGCGGGCTTTTCGCATGCTGATCAAGCGCGAGGTTCTCGAGGCCATCAAGCGGGGGGACATCACCCTGCAGTTCCGGCGCTGGCGGCGGCGGACGGTGAAGCCCGGCGGGACGCTGAAGACCAAGGTAGGGCTGTTGCAGATAGGTGAGATCACGCCGATCCAACCCGAGGACGTCACCGAAGAAGACGCGCGCCGCGCCGGGTTCGTGGACGTGCCGGATTTCCTGAAATGGCTCGATACGATGAAGCCGGGCGAGCTGGACCGGATCGAGGTGTCGTATCTGGGTGAGGTTCCGCAGGACAGGACGTAGGTGCGTCAGGCCGATGTGCCGGCGTCTTCGAGCGCTGCCTGAATTGTGGCGACGAGCGTCTCCACCGGCTGGGCCACGTCGAGGATGAGGACGTTCTCGTCCGCAGCGGGCGTTTCCAGCGTGGCGAACTGGCTGTCGAGCAGCGAGGCGGGCATGTAGTGCCCGGGGCGATGGGCCTGACGTTCGCCGATGACCTCGCGCGACCCGTGCAGGAGGATGAAGGATACCGATTCGCCCGCGGCCGCGGTGATGTAGTCGCGATAGCTGCGCTTGAGGGCGGAGCAGGCGGTGACGGAGCGGCCGCGCTGGTCGGCGGCGTCGTCGATCGCCTCCGCGAGCCGGTCGAAACATGGCCAGCGGTCTGCGTCGGTGAGC
>CAZNHG010000042.1:4849-16295 GCA_964572555.1 uncultured Devosiaceae bacterium
GCCCTCCCGCACGGCGCGGTCGAGCGCCCGGGCGAGCTCGCCGGCCGGCACCGGGCCGCCGAGGCTCATCGAGATCACGTGGCACCCGTGGTCGATCGCGTAATGAATCGCTTCCGCGAGCCGGTCGAACCATGGCCAGCGGTCGGCGTCGGTGAGCGCGGTTCCATCGCGCATTTTCTCGACGGCTTCGGGCGTGTGGTAGTGGTCGCCATCGAGAAAGGGAACGTTGAGCGCCACGCCGAGCGCGCTGCCCACGGTGGACTTGCCGCTGCCCGATACGCCCATGATCACGACCAGCCGTGCCGGCTCGAACATTGAGTGCCTCCCGCTGCCGCTCAGCCGGGGCTGAGCCAGAGCCGCAAGCCATAGGCGACTATGGTCAGGCAGGCAACGCTCATGGCCCAGATCGCGACGAACCAGGCAATGCGCTTCCACAGGGGCGGCAGGGGATCGGGCATGAAACGCGCTACTTCGGGGTTAGTGGTAGTGATGTTCCGAGACCTTTCCGCGGAACACCCAGTAGGCCCAGCCGGTATAGGCCAGGATGACGGGCACGAGGATCAGCGTGCCGACCAGCATGAAAATCTGGCTTTCGGGCACCGTCGCCGCATCCCAGATGCTGAGGCGCCCGGGGATGATGTCGGGCCACATGGAGATGGCGAGCCCGGCCATGGACAACAGGAACAGGACGAGCGTGAGCATGAAGGGCCAAACCTCGCGGCGCGCGGCGATGCTCAGCCACAGGGCGGAGCCCGTGAGGGCGACGAGCAGCGGCACCGGGGCGCTGAGCGCGAGGCCCGGCCAGGAGAACCAGCGGCCGTAGTACTGGCCCGTCAGGAAGGGTGTGGCGAGGCTGACGGCGACAATGGCGGCGAGCAGGCCGATGGCGAGCCAGCGGGCCCGGTCAAATGCCTTGTTCTGCACCTCGCCCTCGGTCTTCATGATCAGCCATGTGGAGCCAAGAAGGGCATAGCCCACGATGAGACTGAGGCCCGTGAGGAGCGTGAACGGGGTCAGCCAGTCCCACCAGCCGCCGCTATAGGCACGGTCCTCGATGGGAATTCCCTGCAGGATGGCGCCGAGGGATATGCCCTGCGACAGGGCCGCGACGAGCGAGCCGGAGAAGAAGGCGCCGTCCCAGAAGGGGCGGTGGCCGGGATCGCGCCAGCGGAACTCGAAAGCGACGCCGCGGAAGATCAGGCCCAGCAGCATGGCGATGATGGGGGCGTAGAGGGCAGGCAGGATGACGGCATAGGCCAGGGGGAAAGCGGCCATCAGGCCGCCGCCTCCCAGTACGAGCCAAGTCTCGTTGCCGTCCCAGACCGGGGCGACCGCGTTCATGGCGTCGTCGCGCTCCTTGCCGACCTCGAGCGTGGGGAACAGGACGCCGATACCAAGGTCGAAGCCGTCCATGACGACATAGGCCACGATGGCGAAAGCGATGATACCGGCCCAGATGACGGTGAGATCGAGTTCAGGCATCACGCGTTCCCCCCTTCGTTGTGCTGCAGGCCGGCGGCCGGGGTGATGCCGGCGGCGCGTTCGGGACCCTCGGGCGCGCCGAGCGTCGGGGCGGCATCGGG
Source organism: uncultured Devosiaceae bacterium (assembly GCA_964572555.1). GTDB lineage: Bacteria > Pseudomonadota > Alphaproteobacteria > Rhizobiales > Devosiaceae > CAZNHG01. Next base: position 6,433 of record CAZNHG010000042.1, read on the forward strand.
CCGCTTGCCCATCAGCTTGAGGATGTACAGCGTGCCCGCGCCGAAGACGAGGAAGTAGACCACCACGAAGACGACGAGCGACGTGCCCACGGCGGCCGCGTCGAGCGGCGAGGCGGAATCGGCGGTCCGCAGAAGGCCGTAGACCGTGTAGGGCTGACGGCCTACCTCGGTGGTGAACCAGCCCGCGATGACCGCGACGAGGCCCGAGGGGCCCATGACGACGGCGGCGCGGTGGAGGCCGCCGGACATGTAAAGCCTGCCGCGCAGGCGGGCGACGAGACTCCAGAGCCCGATGCCGAGCATGAGAAGCCCGAGCCCCACCATGATACGGAAGGCCCAGAAGACGATGAGCACGGGCGGGCGCTTGTCGTCGGGAACGGTTTCGAGCCCCGGCATGGGAGCGTTCAGGTCGTGCCTGAGAATGAGCGAGGAGGCCTTGGGGATCGACAACTCGTAGTGCACGGTCTCGCGCGTGTCGTCGGGCCAGCCGAACAGGATCAGCGGGGCGCCGTGATCGTAGCTCCGGTAGTGGCCCTCCATGGCCATGACCTTGGCGGGCTGATGCTCCAGCGTGTTCAGGCCATGCTGGTCGCCGAGGAAGATCTGCACGGGCGTGGCGATGAGTGCCATCCACATGGCCATGGAGAACATGGTGCGGGCCGCCTCGTTGATCCTGTCCCGGAGAAGGTGCCAGGCGCCCACACCGCCCACGATGAAGGCGGTGGTGAGGAAGGCGGCGACCACGGTGTGCGCGAGCCGGTAGGGGAAGCTGGGATTGAAGATGATCTCGAGCCACGAGCCGGCGGGCACGAACTGCCCGATGTCGTTGATCTCGTAGCCGGTGGGTGTGTGCATCCAGCTGTTGGCGCTCAGGATCCAGAACGCGGAGATGAGCGTGCCGATGGCAACGGCGCAGGTGGCGGCGAAGTGCAGGCCCTTGCCGACCTTGTTCATGCCGAACAGCATGACGCCGAGGAACCCCGCTTCGAGGAAGAAGGCGGTGAGCACCTCGTAGGCGAGCAGGGGGCCGAGGATTGGGCCCGTCTTGTCGGAAAACGCCGACCAGTTGGTCCCGAACTGGTAGGACATGACGATGCCCGAGACGACACCCATGGCGAAGACAACCGCGAAGATCTTGAGCCAGAACCTGAAGAGCTGGCCGTAGACGTCGCGGCCGGTGTAGAGCCACAGGCCCTCGAGCACCATCAGGAAGCTCGCCAGGCCGATGGAGAAGGCCGGGAAAATGAAATGAAAGCTCACCGTGAAGGCGAACTGGACCCGGGCAAGTAACAAGGCAAGTTCGGATTCGGGCACCGTAACGCTCCCCGATCGTCATTATCGGGGCGGAGGATACAGGCCGAAAACCGTTCATGCCATTGGTGTTAGTGTCGCAGTACGTGCGTGCTACACAGTGGCAGTGATCCCGCCGTCGACATAGAGAATGTGGCCGTTCACGTAGCTGGACGCGTCGGATGCCAGGAAAACGGCGGCGCCGACGAGTTCGTCGATTTCGGCCCAGCGGGCCATGGGCGTGCGCTTCTTCAGCCAGTCGGTGAAGGCGGGATCGTCGACCAGTGCCTGATTGAGCTCGGTCTTGAAATAGCCGGGCGCGATGCCGTTGATGTTGAGCCCGTGCCGTGCCCAGTCGGCGGCCATGCCCTTGGTCAGGTTGGCAATGGCGCCCTTCGAGGCCGTGTAGGGGGCGATGGACGGGCGCGCAAGCTGGCTCATTACCGAGCAGATGTTGATGATCCTGCCGCGGCCGCGCGGGAGCATGTTCCTTGCGACGGCCTGGCCGACATAGAAGGCGGCGTTGACATTGACGCGCATGATGGCGTCGAACTTGTCCGCCGGGAATTCGTCGAGCGGCGCCCGGTGCTGCATGCCGGCATTGTTGATCAGGATGTCGATGGGGCCGATCTCGGTCTCGGCATGATCGATCGCCCCGGCGATGCTGTCGGTGTCGGTGACGTCGAAGGCGAGGGCAGTGACCTTTGCGCCGTCGTTGGCGAGGGTTTTCGCCGCGGCGCCCAGTGCCTCCGTGTCGCGGCCGTTCAGCAGGATTTCGGCGCCCGCTCCGGCAAGCCCTTTCGCGAGCGCGAGACCGATGCCCCGGCTGGAACCGGTGATGAGGGCGCGCCGGCCGGTCAGGTCGAAAAGCGACAGCGATTGCACGAAAGGCCTCCGGGCGTTGAGGAAATTCTTCGATCCACCATTGAGGGCTTGATCGGTGGCCGCGCCTGTCCGATAAGCGGTTCACATTTCCCGTTCAACGGGAAATCGCCATACAACCGTTACAAGACGCATGTGCACCTTGTGCTGACATGTTAGCGAATGTCCAGTGTTGCGCTTAATGTATCCGTGCGTTTGTCCGTCCACAGGGGGAATTCATGTCCACTGCTGATATCGGCCTGATCGGGCTTGCCGTGATGGGCTCCAATCTGGCGCTCAACATCGCCGAGAAAGGCTACACTATCGCGGTCAACAACCGCACGGCCTCGCGGATCGACGCGTTCGTCGACGAGGCGGGGGATCTGGCCGACAAGGTCATCGGCAAGGCGGACCTGCGCGAGTTCGTGGAGACGATCAAGAAGCCGCGCTCGATCATCATCATGGTCAAGGCGGGCCAGCCGGTCGACGACATGATCGAGCAGCTCTTGCCGCTTCTGGATGAAGGCGATGCCATCATCGAATGCGGGAACTCGCTCTTTACGGACACGGCGCGCCGGTTCGAATATCTCAAGCCCAAGGGCATCGGTTATCTGGGCGTCGGCGTATCCGGCGGCGAGGAGGGCGCGCGGCACGGCCCCTCGATCATGGTGGGCGGCGCCAAGCAGCAGTGGCACAACGCCGAGGAGGTGCTCACCGCAATAGCGGACAAGTTCAACTGCGAGCCGTGCTGCGCCTATCTGGGCGAGGGCGGTGCCGGCCACTTCGTCAAGACGATCCATAACGGCATCGAATACGCCGACATGCAGATGATCGCCGAGGTCTACGGGGTGATGCGTGACGGGCTGGGCATGACTCCGCCGGAATGCGCCGAGGTGTTCCGCAAGTGGAACGAGGGGCCGCTCAACTCCTATCTCATCGAGATCACCGGTCACGTTCTCGACTATGTGGACGAGAAGACCGACAAGCCGCTGGTCGAACTCATTCTCGACCAGGCCGGGCAGAAGGGCACCGGGCGCTGGTCGGCCATCGCGGCGCAGCAGATGGGCGTGCCTGCGACGGCCATCGAGGGAGCGGTTGCGGCCCGGTCGATCTCGGCCATCAAGGACGAGCGGATCGAAGCCGAGAAAATCTATGGCACGCGTTCGGCCAGCGATGCGGACATAACGCTCGATGACCTGGAACAGGCGCTGCTGGCGGGCAAGATCGTATGCTACGCGCAAGGGTTCGCGGTGCTGGAGAAAGCGTCCGAGGAGAACGATTGGGGCCTGCCGCTGGCGAGCATCGCCAAGATCTGGCGTGCCGGCTGCATTATCCGCTCGCGTTTCCTCGACCAGATGTCGGCCGCCTATGACAAGGGCGGACACGCCAACCTCCTGCAGGTGCCCGACTTCATCGAGGTGATGAAGGAAAATCACCAGTCGTTGCGCAAGGTCGTTGCGGCCGGGGCGCTGGGCGAGTTCCCGCTGATGTGCCTTTCCTCGGCGCTGTCGTATTTCGACAGCTATCGCCAGTCGCGCGGTACGGCGAACCTGATCCAGGGCCAGCGTGACTTCTTCGGCGCCCACGGGTTCCGCATGATCGACCGCGAGGGCGAGCAGCACGGGGATTGGCCACCGACGATCCAGTAGGGGCGGTTACCCCAATCGTTCGGAGAACGGTGTTTTGCCACTCAGCCCGTACCCGGCTGAGTGGCTTTTTTCCGTGCGCGCCCCGTCAAGACGTGTAGCCGCTGCTCAGAGGGCCGATTTCAGAGCCACCCGCTTCCAGTTGAGCTGCTGAATCCTTCATGCCGCGGGCAATGGCATCCTCGCCGCGTCCTGTCACTTCGCTTTCCGACTGCGCCAGTATCTTGCCGGTTTCGATGTCGATGATCTGGGCAACAATGCTGTAGCCGTCGGGGTTCAAGACGGGATGAATCTTGAAGTTCAACAGGCGCTGCGGCGGGTCGAGTTCGCCTGCATCGGCGCGGCAGACCTCGCGGAAACGCGTGGCCTCGCGGGTGCCGGGCAGGACGGCGTTGCCGGTCCCCAGCAGAAAGCGGATATGGCGGGTGGAGCCGGCGCGGGACTTGCTCACGGTGTCGTGCTCGACCTCGGCGGCGCGGAAGTAATCCCGGGGCGAGAACTCGGACGAGGGCGGGGTCATCCCGCGTGACGCCAGAAAGGCACGGGCGGCGGCGTTCTCAGCGGAGAAATCCTGGCGGTCGCCATCGAAGACACAATCTGTCGGCTGCCCCTCGGTGCCCGTCTCCAAGGTCAGCTTCATGCCGCGCTGAGCCATCAGCCCGCCACCTGTCGCGACCATCCAGCTGTCGATCAGCCGCGGCGTCAGCGTGCTGAAGTTGAAAACGCGCGTAGCGCCGCCGCCGGTCAGTGTGGCGGTCCATCCCGAGGTGGCGGACCGGATGAGGTCCATCCGCTGTCCCGCTCCCACCATCGCGATCCTGTCGCAGCCCTGATAGGTCAGGTCCACGGTTCCTTCGTCGCGCTGACGGGTCAGCACCACGACCCCGCCTGCACCGGTCAGGGTCACGGTGCCCGATATCACCCTGTATCTGCCCTGACAGGGCAGGGACTGCGCCTGGGCCGCCGTTGTCGTGGCGAAGAGCGTCAGTGCCGCCGCGGCTGCCACGGCTCGGCGAAGCAGGGCGGATCTCGGGCGTGTCGTGGACATGGTGCGGTCTCCCCATTCTCGGTGCATCAGCCCTGCTCGCCTATCACGCGGCGTGCGGATGCCGCCCCCTTCGAACAGACGGTATCGCTGCCACGCGGGGGTGGAACGGGGTACCGGAGGCGTAGGGGATCGTCAGTCCGGCAGGCTGTCGTTGGCCTTGCGGTAGATCACCTGCCGGGTCTCGAAGCGATCGAGGGAGCGTTTGGCCGTGAAGCCCAGCCGTTCCAGCAGCCGGCGCGACGGCATGTTGGTGTACTGGGTTTCGGCAACGAGGCCGGAGACCTTGTGCACCGTGAAGAAGTGCTCGATCGTCGCTGCCAGGGCCTCGCGGGCGAGGCCGCGGCCCCAGTGTTCGGGCACGAACTGGTAGGACAGCTCGAGTTCCGCCTCGTCGGGGTGCGGGGCCGCGGTGATGAGGCCGAGAAAGGCTGAATCGGCGGAGCGGCGCACGATGATCGCCGTGCTGTCGCCGGAATTCAGCAGCGCATTGCAGGCGCTCTCGATCTCGGCCGGCGTAAGCGCGCCGCCGAGATAGCTACGGACCTTCTCGTCGGTGTAGACGCGGTCGAGGTCGGGACAGTCGTCCGGCGTGATCAGGCTGAGGACGCAGCGGCCGGTTTTCGCGATGGTCAGCGGGGGCGCCATTCAGGCGCCGGGCTCCGGGGCACCGCTCACAGTGTCTGGAACATGACGAGGGCGTCGACATAACCCTCGCCCGGATGATTGAAGACGCGCGGGATGCGCCCGACAACCTCGAACCCCATCCGGTTCCACAGCGCGACGGCGCGCGTGTTGTTGGCGATGACGAAGTTGAACTGCATGCCGCGATAACCGCGCTCGCGGGCATGGTCGAGCGAGTGGGTGCACATGGTGCGGGCGACACCCTTGCCGCGAGCGTTCTCGGCGGTGATGTAGCCGCAGTTGCAGATATGATTGCCGCCGCCGGCGTTATTGGGCCGCATGTAGTAGGTGCCCAAGATGTCCGCCCTGTCTTCGGCGACGAAGGTTTCGTGCCCCTCCTGCAACCAGTAGGCGAGGGCGTCGTCGCGGTGCATGTCGCGCGGCAGCGGATAGGTCTCGCCGGCGCGGATGACCGGCTCCAGAATGGCCCAGACGGCGCCTTCGTCGGCCTGTGTGGCGGGTCTGACTGTAATGTCCGTCATTTGTCCGTTTTCGAGTCGTCGTCATGCGGCGGCACAGCGATTTCGCCGGGCTTGGCGACATCGAGCGCGTGCCTGTCGCTCGCCTTGCCGTTGCCCTTGCGCAGGCGGAACCGCCAAGCGGCGTAGATGAAAACCGATGCAGCGATCAGTGTCAAAATGCCGGCGGCGAAGAAAGACACGCCGGGGAAATATGTCGGCGAGTCCGGCGAGCGGGTGAAGTAGCTGAAAAGCTGCGTTGCGGCGACCGGTGCGATGATGGCGGTGAGAGAGTTCGTGGCGTTGACCGCGCCCTGAAGCTCGCCCTGCGCGTTGGCATCGACCTGCTGGGACAGAAGGCTGGTCAGGGCGGGGGCGGCAAGGCCAGAGAACGCGCCGATGACCAGATAGGCGTAAAGTCCAGTCGTGGTGTGGATGAACGCGGTGCCGAACAGGGCGACCGCCGCGGCGCTCATGCCGATAAGAACGGTGACGCTTTCACCGAACCGTTTGGATAGCGGTCCGACAAGAACACCCTGTGCCAAAGCGAAGAGAAGCCCGAAAATCGCCAGGGAGCGGCCGATCTGCGAAGACGACCAGTCGAAGCGCTCAATGGTGAAGAAGTTCCAGATCGCCGGATAGGTCTGTCCCGCCAGGGCGAGCAGGAAAAGGGCCAGAAGAAGCCAGGTCACGCCGGGCACCTTGCGGAACTGCATGATGACGCCGAACGGATTGGCGCGCTTGATGTTGAAGCGCCGCCGGTTCCGCATGGTCAGGCTCTCGGGCAGTATGATCAGCCCGAACAGGAAGTTCGCGAAGGCCAGGGCGGCAGCACAGTAGAATGGCGCGCGCGGACTGATCTCGCCGAGTTCGCCGCCGATCACCGGGCCGATGATGAAGCCGAGGCCGAAGGCCGCCCCGATCAGGCCGAAACGCTGCGAGCGGCCCTCGGGCGGCGTGATATCGGCGATATAGGCGGTGGCGGTGCTGACGGCGGCGCCCGAAATGCCCGCGAGCGCGCGCCCCACGAACAGCCAGACGATCGTGGGCGCAAAGCCCATGATCATGTAGTCGACGGTCAGGCCCAGAAGCGAAAGCAGCAGGACCGGACGCCGTCCGAAACGGTCAGAGAGATTGCCCAGCACCGGGGAGAAGGTGAACTGCATCAGCGCGTACACGAACACCATGTAGCCGCCGATGACCGCGCCCTGGCCGGCGTCGTTGCCCGTGACATCCTTGATGAGGTCGGGAAGGACGGGCAGCACGATGCCCAAACCCACCATGTCGAGAAGAATCGTGAAAAGGATAAAGACAAGCGTGAGTTTGGAATCTCGGGCTATGGGCATATTGCGAGTCGCTTTGTCTTTCCGGTCTTGGCAGTTGACACAGATGCCCCCTGCCGGACAAGCGGGCCGGTTGCGATACGCCCAACTTGCCGGGCAATGCCGCGCAGAATACGACGCCCAACTTGGTCATCGCGGTTCAATATTCAATGCGTTGTTTTGTCAATCACTACAGGGTCGTGGCTGTATAGCCAGTGCAGGCGCCTGAGGTGCATGGTCGAGCCCTGGAGGCGCATGACGAGGTCGCGCCCGACGGCGAGGGGTGTGCGCATGTGAAAGATGCGGCCATTCGCCGCCGAAATCCTGGCGACGCGCTCGACGCGATTCCGGCGGATTTCCTCGTGCCGCATAAAGGCGGATTCCGCGCTGTCGCCCGAGGCGAGGAGCGGGGCCAGCGTGACGGCGTCCTCGATGCCCATGGCGGCGCCCTGTGCCTGGAAGGGCAGCATGGCGTGAGCGGCGTCGCCGACGAGGCCGATCGGCCCGGAGTGCCATTGCGGCGTCTGCACGGTCGCAAGGGGCCAGTGCGTCCACTCGCTGGCGTTGTCGAGAACGCTGGCGAAGCGCCTGTCGCGGCGTGCGGCGCGCGGCAGGCGCGGCTCGGGACGCAGGCCGAAGGCGACCGACATGCGCTCGCGCGCGAAAACGGCGATATTGATCTTGTCGCGATTGGGGACGGGGTAGGCGACCGCGTGAAAGCCCGGGCCCCACATCAGGCTGGTGCGGTTGTCGGACAGGCCGGGGGAGAGCGCCTCGGTGTCGACCAGGGTGCGCCAGGCCACATAGCCGGAATAGCAGGCCTCCTTGCCGCCGAGGATGTCCGTGCGGGTACGCGAGCCGACACCGTCGGCGCCGACCAGTGCGAAGGCGCGGATGGTTTCGGTCTCGCCCTGATCGTGCCGGACCTCGACGCTGACACCGGAGGCATGCGGGGTGGCCGCGAAGCTGCGCACGCCGAAGCGGATATCGATATTGGCGAAACGGCGGCAGGCGGTGTGCAGCGTGGTGGCCAGATCGGCACGGTGCATGACGGCATAGGGCAGGCCGTAGCGCTCGCGCACGACGTCGCCCAGTGCCATCGAGGCGATCGGATCGTGCCGGCGGAAGGGATAGACGTCGATTCCCTCGGGCTCGAAGCTCTGCCGGCTGACGGCCGCGTCGAGTCCCAGCGCGTTGAGGGCCCGCCGGGCATTGGGGCTGATCTGCAGCCCGGCGCCAAACTCCTGGATCGCATCGCTGCGCTCCAGCACCGTGACGCGCACGCCCAGCTTGGCGAGCGCGAGCGCAAGCGACAGCCCGGCTATGCCCGCGCCGGCAATGCAGACCGCGCGCGGCGCCCTGTCGGCCACTTCGGCAGGCTTAGGCGGCCGAGGGCTTGTAGATGGCCGATGCCGGATCGGCGGCGTCGGGCTTGAGTTTGGAATTGTGGACATAATGTGTGGAGCAATAGGGGCACACAATGTCATTGTCGTGGCCCATGTCGAGATAAACATGGGGATGATCGTAAGGCGGCAGGGCACCGACGCACTTGAATTCCTTCGCGCCGATCTCGATCTGCGCGATACCATCGGTATTGTGGAAGTGCGGAACGCCTGTATGTGCCATGATCGAAAAGTCCTTCAGCCTCGAACGCGGCGGACCATAAACAAGCCGCCGGGCGAACGCCAGACCCCAGTTCCTCCCCGCGTCAGCTTGGCGCGACCGGCCGCGCTTGATAAGCAGTTCCGGAGCAGCAATTCACACCACGCGAGAGATATTCAGTGCCGACATTCCAGTCCGAGGGCATCGAGATTGCCTACGAAAGCCACGGCGAAGGGCCGCCGATCATTCTTGTGCACGGCTTCGCCTCCAACGGCCAGGTGAACTGGGTCGATACCGGCTGGGTGGAGGCGCTGACCGAGGCGGGATACCGGGCGATCACCATCGACAATCGCGGGCACGGGCAATCCGAGAAGCTCTACGAGCCGGACTACTATCCGGCGCGTGAGATGGCGCACGACGTGGTGAACCTGATCGATCACCTCGAACTCGGCTCGGCCGTGCTCATGGGCTATTCCATGGGCGCGCGCATTTCCGCGTTTGCCGCGATCGATGCGCCGGAGAAGGTGACGGCGGTGATCTTCGGCGGACTGGGGATCAACATGATCCGCGGGATGAGCGATTCCGAGGAGATCATCGAGGGGCTGCTGGCGCCGTCCCTCAGCGAGGTAACCCACAAGACGGCCCGGCAGTTCCGGATCTTCGCCGATCATACCGGCAGCGACCGCAAGGCGCTGGCGGCATGCATGGCGTCGTCGCGGGCGCGGATTTCGGAGGAGGATGTCCGGAAAGTCAGTGTGCCGGCTCTCGTGGCAGTGGGCAGCGACGACGACGTAGGCGGGGCGCCGGAGCCGCTGGCGGAGATGATGGAAAAGGGCGAGGCGCTGGTGATCGAACGGCGCGATCATATGCGGGCGACGGGCGATCCGCAGTTCAAGGCCGGCGTATTGGCGTTCCTGGAGCGTAACGCTGCAGTCATCAGTTCGCCGTGAACTTT
>CAZNHG010000043.1:0-16180 GCA_964572555.1 uncultured Devosiaceae bacterium
GGCGAGGTTGGTATCCGCGACCTTGGTAGTAATGAACACGTCCGAGCGCGGCAGGCCCGACCGGCGCACGGCCTCTCCGACACTGGATTCCGTGTCATAGCTCTGCGCCGTATCGATGTGGCGGTAGCCAATTTCCAAGGCTTGCAGGATCGCGTCGACACCTTCCTTTCCGGTGCGACCGAACGTGCCGAGCCCGAATACGGGAACCCCATTCTGTGTGGCTGACGTCATGGTCAATAGCTCCTCGGTATCGCTTGGCCGGGCTCAGCCCTTTGTCGCGCCGGCCGTTAGTCCGCCGATGAATAGGCGCTGCATGGAAAGAAACAGGACCGCGATTGGCACTGTCATGATCATGGATGCAGCCATGACCGCGCCCCAGTCCGTGCGGAATTCGGTGGTGAACTCGGCCAGCCCGATGGGCAGGGTCTTGACCGAGGAGTCGGTGGCGAAAGTCAGGGCAAAGATGAACTCGTTCCAGGTCGTCACGAATGAATAAACCAGCACCGCGATGATGCCCGGAATGGACAGTGGCAACGTGATCCTGAATAGGATGCCGATCCGGGACGATCCGTCGATGATCGCGGCCTCTTCCAGCTCGACCGGTATGGCTCGGAAGTAGCTGGTGAGCATCCACACCGCCAGCGGCAGCGTGATGATCATGTAGACAAGGATCAGGCCCAGATAGGTATTGACCAGTCCCAGCGTGCTCAACGTCACGAAAAGCGGCACGATGATTGCGGCGGTCGGCAGAAGCTGACCGATGAGAATGAAGGACTGATAGAAGGTCTTGCCGCGAAACCTGAAACGGGCAAACCCGTAGGAGGCGAAGATGGCAATGAACAGAGCCAACCCGGTCGAGCCGAACGAGATAACCACGCTGTTCAGGAAATAGCGCGGCACGTTGGAGTCGAAAAGCACCGTCCGGTAGTTCTCCAGCGTCGGCATTTCGGGGAACCACACCGGCGGAATGGTGTAAAGCTCGCGCAGCTCCTTTATCGAGGACACCCACATCCACAGGAAAGGAAACAGACAAACCGCGGCGACCAGCGCCGCACAGACATAGATCAGAACGAGACCGGCTTTCGATCGTGTCACAGCGCCTTCTCCTCTCTGGCCGACAGGAGCTTGATGTAGATAGCGATGATCACCATCACGGCGCCGAAGAACAGCACCGACAGTGCCGCGGCCTGATTGAACTGGATCGACTGGAAGGCCAGCCGGTAAATTTGGATCGGCGTAATCAGGGTCAGGTTGGCCGGCCCTCCCTTGGTGATCGCGTAGATCGTGGTGATGTGGTTGAGCGCCCAGATCACTAGCAAGAGCGTGACCGCGACGATGACCGGCCGAACCTGGGGCAAGGTCACGTGCCATGTCTCGTCAAGGAAGTTCGCGCCGTCGACGCGCGCTGCTTCGTAAAGGTCTTTCGGGATCGATTGCAGGCCCGCCAGCACCATGATGGCGACGAACGGGAACAGCTTCCACACATTGATCGCAATCATCGCGGGCATGACGGTGTCAGGATTGGTCAGCCAACCGACGGGCTCCTCGATTAGGCCCGGCGATGTGAGCATGTAGTTGATGATGCCGAACTCGGTATGAAACATCCATGCCCAGGTCAGGGCCGCCACGATCCCCGGCACGACCCATGGTATGACGGCAATCGAACGCAAGAGCCCCCGTCCGGGAAACTTCTCGTTGAGAAGAATGGCCGTCGCCGTCCCCAGCACGACCTGCAGGACCACCGATCCGCCGACCCACCAAAGCGTATTGGTGAAGGCGGTTGCGGTATTACGGGCACCAAGGACCCGCTGGAAGTTCTGAATTCCGACGAACTCCCCGCCCTGATTGGTAACGCTTAGCACGCCTGTGTACATGATTGGGTAGGCGACCAGCATTGTCAGCACGATGAGCGCAGGCAGCGCAAACAACAGTCCGGGGGAAATGCGACCCATGACAGAACGCTCCAGAGACAACAGGAGAAGAGGCTCCGAGGGATTGTGCCCCGGAGCCTCGCAGGGAGGTTACTGGTTCTGATCCAGGAGGTTCTGGATATCGGCGGCCGCATCATCCATGGCGGCCTGGGCGTCCTGCTGACCGATCAGAATCCGCTGGACGCCATCGAAATAGGCCTGCGAAATCTGGACCCACGCCGGATGCGTGGGCACCGGCTTGGTATAGGGCAGGACGTCGCGGAACGCCTGAAGTTCAGGGTCCTGGAACCGCTCCATTTCCATGGCCGACTGGCGCGCTGGGAACGTGTCGGTATAAACACCCATGTTCTCGGATTGCGCCATCCACTCCAGGAAGATCTTGGCTTCTTCGGGATTGTTCGCATCGGTGGGCACGATGAAACTCCAGCCGCCCAGAATGGCGGACGTATTCGCGCCCTCGGGGTGCGGCATCTCCATGGCGCCGGTCTCAATGTCCGGGTTCTCCTCGGCGATCGATGGCAGATCGAACTGGCCAGCCTGATACATCGACACCGCCTCGGCAATGAACAGGCGCCGGTTGGCTGTACCATCATTTTCGAGCGTGGAGTCAGGCGAGACACCATGTTCGACAAGCATGTCCGTATAGAACTTGACAGCCTCGACAGCTTCAGGCTCGTTCACCGTTGCCTCGGTGCCATCTTCGGAGATGATGGAACCGCCGTTCATCCAGATGAATGGCAGAGAGCGGAATATCGTGTTGCCAACTTCACCACCACCCGTGATGGCGAAACCGTACTGGCCGTCTCCGGTTAGCGCCTTTGCCGCGTCAACCAGCTCGGACCATGTCTCAGGCGGATTGTCCGGATCGAGACCCGCCGCCTCAAAGTGCCCGCGATTGTAGATGACGGCAAGGCCCTCAACCCGGAACGGCAGAGCGTAGGTCTCACCTTCCCAGCGCACATAATCCAGCGCAGCCGGAATGAAGTCGTCCGGATCGTTAATGATGTCATCGAGCGGCATCACCAGATCGTTCTGGGCATAGCCGGCCACCCAGCCATGCTGCACATCGATGATATCGGGAGCCGACCCGGACCGCAGGGCGGTAATGACCCGCTGCGGCAGGCCGTCCGAGGTGGTCTCCTCGATGACGATGTCGATATCGGGGTGATCAGCTTCGAATTGCTTGACCAGTTCGGTTGCGCGGGGCGCGTGAAAGTTGGGCGACCACCAGGTCACCGTGCCGGCGTAGGCGGCGCCTGCGCTCAAAGCCAGCGTTGAAACGGTCGCCGAAAGAACGGCGCTGCTTTTGAGAAACGTCATGTTCTCCTCCCTTCTGGCGATCAGATCGCCAAAACGACCCGAACGTCGGGCCACCGCATCGCCGCATGGCGATGCTCACGATCGAACTGGCATCAACCGACCTGGGCCGGCCTTCTCAAACCACGAGCAACTTGTTCATATATGAACTTTGCCAGTTCTCTTTTTAACTATGGTGCAGAACGCCGCGCCATGTCAACTGTATGAGCGATTAGATAGCCAACGATGTCGCTATTTGTCTTCGGAGTACCCCAGAGTCGCCGCGCCGGTGGCAATTCCGCGCGTGTTGATGCTGCCGTCGAAAAGCGGCACGTCAGTGGGCTGATACGGGAAGTCGGCGCATGCCTCTTCATTGAGTTCCACGCCCAATCCCGGCTCGGTCGGGGCCAGCAACGCCCCTTGCTCGAACTGCAGGGTTTCCTCAACCAGCGCCTTGCGCCATGGCACATCGACGGAAACGGTTTCAAACAGCGTGAAATTGGGGATGGCGACAGCGGTGTGCAGCGTCATGGCGTTCATCACCGGCCCCACGGGATTGTGAGGGGCCACCGGGATGAGGTTGGCATGCGCCATGTGCGCGATGCGTTTGGTTTCTGCCAGTCCACCGGCATGGGACACGTCGGGCTGCAGAATATCCACCGCCTCCTTTTGAAGGGCTTCAAGGAAGCGTGCAGGCTCATACCATCGTTCCCCCGCCGCAATAGGCACATTGCTGGCGCGCCTGACCTGCGCTAGCGCGTCGATGTTCTCGGGCGGCGTCGGCTCCTCGACCCAGGTCAGATCGTAGGGCTCCAGTGCTTTACACATGGCGATTGCCGTGGGCACGTTAAGACGCCCGTGCACGTCGAGCATCAACTCTACATCCGGCCCCACCGCCTCACGAACCGCTGCCACGATATCGATAGTCTTGGTGCGTTCGGCCCGGCTCATTTCGAGATCGGCGGCGTCGAAAGGATCCCACTTCAGGGCCCCATACCCCATCGCAACGGCCTTGCGGGCAAGATCGGCGTACTGTTCCGGCGTTTGGGCGCCGAAATACCAGTGGTTGGCGTAGCACTTGACCCGGTCGCGAAAGCGACCGCCCAAGAGCTCGTAGACCGGAACACCAAGCGCCTTGCCCTTGATGTCGAGCAAGGCGGCGTCGATGGCGCCCAGCGCGGTGCGGAACACGGCTCCCGTGCGCCAGTAGCTGTCGCGGTGCAATTGCTCGATAATCGCATCGGACGCGAAAGGATCGCGCCCCACGAGGACCCTTTCGAGTTCCTCGAGCGCAGCTACAACGGTGAGTGTTTTCCACTCCAGGGTAGCCTCTCCCACACCTTCATGTCCCGCGTCGGTGTAGAGCTTGACGAAAACCAGATTGGTTCGCTGAACGTTCGCGACGAATGTCTTAAGGCCCGTTATTTTCACGATGCGTATCCCTTGCTGCCCGGGTCGTATGCAGCTTCAAGCATATCCCGGTAATCCTGCGGCGTGGCCTGACGCGGGTTGGTGGCGTGGCTGTGATCGGCGAGCGCGCGCTCGACGACCCAGTCGAAGACCTCACGCCGTACGCCCATCGCGGCGAGCCCCTCGGGCATGCCGAGTGCCGTGTTGAGCCCTTCGAGAGCCGCCGCCAGATCCTGCTCCGGCGTCAGCCCCATGGCGATCTTCAGGCGTTGCAGCTTGTTACCGACGGCTTCGGCGTTGAACCGGACGACTACCGGCATGAGCAAAGCGTTGAGCGTGCCGTGATGCAATTTGGGCTCGGACAGGCCGCCAAGTGCATGGCTGAGCGCATGGACCGCGCCCAATCCCTTCTGGAAGGACAGGCCGCCATGCAACGCACCCAGCATGAGCTCGGTGCGCGCTTCCAGATCATGGCCCGCGCCGAATGCGGTTTCGAGGTTCCGCCAGATACGTCCCGCACCATCGAGCGCTATGGCTTCGGCCGTTGGGTTGAAGCGTGGAGACAGGAATGTCTCAATGCAGTGCGAAAGCGCATCGAGTCCGGTTGCCGCCGTCAGTCCCGGGGGCAGGTCAAGCGTCAATTCCGGATCGCAGATGGCGCGGCGGGGGATGAGATGGGCGCTGATAAACCCGAGCTTGCGCCCGTCCTCAAGGGTCAACAGCGAAGCGCGCCCAACTTCGGCGCCGGTTCCGGCTGTCGTGGGAATGGCGATGACCGGCGCGACCGCGTCGGTGATCCGCTCGATCCCACCATAGATCGCGGCATACTGCTCGAGCGGTGCCGTATGCGTGGCCAGAAGTGCGACGCCCTTCGCCAGATCTATGGGAGAGCCGCCACCAATCGCGACGATCCCGTCGCAGCCGCCTTCCGAATAGATCTCGAGCGCATCGGCAACGGCCGCCTCGGTTGGGTTCGACGGGGTATCGAGGAAGCGGGCCGCCGATGGCAGGGCGCCGGCCAAGCGGTCCACAACACCGGTATCGGCCAGCCCCCGGTCGGAGACGATCAACGGCTTTTCAATGCCGAGATCGGCGACAGCCGCGGACAATTCACTGATCGCCCCTCGGCCGAAATCGATGTTTGTGAGATAGTTGATCCTTGCCACGGGATTATCCTTCCCTGCGCCGGGAAATCGCCTCGGCCTGCATGCTGGCCTGGGACATTTCCATGAGTTCGATACGATGGCCGTCGGGATCCTCGATCCATGTCTGCCAGTTCCCGTCAGCGCCCTGGACCACCGGCCGGGTGCGCTCCACCCCAACAGCCTCGAGTTCCTTCGCCGTCTGCTGAATATCAGGCACTTCGAGACACAGATGGTTGTAACCGATCCGTTCGGCACCAGGCGCCCGGTCCCCCTCCCCTTCCGGGAAGATCTCAAGATACTGGGTGTCGGTAATGCTGAGATAGATAATCCAGAGCCGATCGTCGCGATCAAGCCGGAACATCTCCTTAAAACCCAGCTTCTTGACGTAAAAGTCGAGCGTTCGATCGACATTCGCGACCTTTATGGCAACATGCGTGATACGCGTTACGGTCAGCATAGGTGGCTCCAATTCCATTCGGGGTTAGCCCACGGACCGGGACTGCGCGCGCTGCGGTCGAGCCAAGAGCTCTCGATCGCTTGCACATCCCTCCCCAGCACCATGTAAAAGTTCCAATAGTTCATATTTGAACTTTTCCAGTTCAAATATGTATGCTACGGAGAGACTAAGGATTGTCAACCGGAGATTGCCAGCGCCATGGCCGCCCCTAAAGAGGAAACCGCGAGCAAGCATACCATTCCGGTGATCGACCGGATGATGGAAATTCTCAGGGCCATAGAAAGCCGCCAGGCGGGCATGAACATCAGGGACCTGACTGTCGAGCTCGGCATGCCGCGCACAACGGTTTACCGGATCGTCAACTCGCTGCAGATGCACGAGATGCTAAGGCGCGATGAAGCTGGGATATATCATCTCGGGAGGCGCCTGCTGTCGCTGGCGTCCCATGTGGCATCGCGGGCAAGCGAGCTCGATCTCGTGGCGATTTGCCAGCCCCATCTCGAACGCTTGGCCAGCGAACTGGGCGAAGGGGTCAAGCTCAGTGTCATAGACGACGAAGGCATTCTCGTTCTCGCAGCAGCCCAGGGTCGCCGGGAGTATGCGCTCACGGTCGCCCCCGGTCAGCGGATGCCCATTCACGCCGGCGCCGCCAGCAAGCTGCTCCTTGCCTATCTCGACCAGGATTCGCTCGAGTATTGGCTGAGCAAGCCCCTTATTGCCTACACAAACAAGACAATCACGGATCCGAAACGGCTAAGAACCGAGCTCGGCCGTATCCGCCGGCTTGGCTGGGCGCGCGACAAGGGGGAGAACGCGCCATCGATTCACGCCTACGCGGTGCCGGTCCAGACGAAGTCCGGACGAATGGTTGCGGCGCTGAGCGTGCCGTTCCTGCAGGGGACGGAGGCGAGCCGAATGGAGGAGATCCGCCTGGCCGCGTTCGACACGGCAGAGGCGATCAATCGGGACATGCCCGAATAGGCTCCAACGGTGAGGGAGAAACATGAAAATCGTTGATCTTAAGTGCGCCATCATTGGCAAGAGCCCGGTCGTGCGCCTGGTCACGGATGACGGCCTGTCGGGATATGGACAGGCGGAGACGTGGAAACCCTATCTCAAGCCGCACATCATGGCCCTGCGCGATGCCGTGATCGGGGAAGATCCCAGGCTGGTGGAGCGGGTCATGCGCAAGATCCGGCAACGGGGTGGATTCAAACCGTGGGGAAGCGCTGTCAGCGTCATCGAAATGGCGCTCTGGGACCTCGCCGGCAAGGCGGCGGGGCTGCCCGTGCATCGACTGCTCGGCGGCAAAGTGCGCGACAGGGTCCGGGTCTATAACGGTGCCATCCGT
Organism: uncultured Devosiaceae bacterium; assembly: GCA_964572555.1. Classification (GTDB taxonomy): domain Bacteria; phylum Pseudomonadota; class Alphaproteobacteria; order Rhizobiales; family Devosiaceae; genus CAZNHG01. Next base: position 7,591 of record CAZNHG010000043.1, read on the forward strand.
TTTCCCCTGCCGGGACATGCCCCTCAGGACTACGCGGCGGACATGGCCAAGATGCTCGACCGCCCTGAGGGCTTTACCATCATCAAGCAGCCTATCGGCTTTCATTCGGATATGAAGCGGGAGGTTCCCCACTTTTATTATGGTGACCCCTCGACCAACCCGTTCCACGGTTCACTCGACCGGGGCCCTATCACGGAAAAGGGCCTCAATCACCTTGTCGACTGCGTTGCCGCGATGAAGGAAGTGACAGGCGACGAGGTGGGACTGGCGCTCGACTGTGGACCGGGCTGGATGCTGGCTGACGCCATCAAGCTGGCCAAGCGACTTGAACCATATGGATTGATGTGGCTCGAAGACCTGTTGTCGGGGGACTATACGCCCTGGGTGGATGCCGGGAGCTATCGCGAACTGACCCGTGGCTCGACCACGCCGATTCATACAGGCGAGCAGATTTACCTGCGCCACAACTTCAAGGAGTTGATCGAGCGGAATGCCGTTCACATCCTCGGCCCGGATCCTGCCGATGTCGGCGGCATCGCGGAACTCAAATGGGTTGCCGAATATGCGGACATTCACGGCATCATGTTCGCGCCGCATGGGACCGCCAACGGTTTGCTTGGACTGGGCGCGCTCACTCAGGTCAGTGCCACCCTACCCGACAATTTCATTGCCTTCGAATACACGGTCGGCGAGCCCGATTGGTGGTACGATATCGTTGAGGGATTGCCCGACCCCATAGTGACGGATGGCATGATCACGGTCCCCGATCGACCGGGGATGGGCGTTGATCTTGTCCCCGACAAGGCTCAGGAGCGCCTAGCAAAGGAAGATCGGGGCTTTTTTGATTGATCCTGCAGCCATGCGCTCTCTGGGGCGCGGACGTGCTTGATCGTACCAGTATCTGCCGGGCCGGTGCGAGTTTCACGTAAGCGAACAATTTCGCAGCTGGTCTCGAGCTTTTCACCCGCCTGCCGCGGACAGCTCAACCGCCCGCTCTGACACTGCGCCTCCAGACGAACGGGGCGTGCAGATCGGTGCGTCCTTCCTCGAAATCGTCTTGGGCGACGAGCGACACGACACGATCTGCAATCTCATCAACCGGCTGAGCAAACGTCGTCAGACCATAGGCGCCCCACTCGGACTGCTCGATATCGTCGAAGCCGATCACGCAAAGGTCTTCGGGGATGCGCATGCGGAATTCCTGACGCGCAGCATCCATGAAACCGCAAGCCAGCAGGTCCGTGACGCAGAAGACACCGTCCGGGCGGTCGCGCCCGGCCAGAAGAGCCAGCCCTCCCTCGAAGCCGCTGCGATAGCAGGTCGCGCCCTCCCGATAGATACGAATCTCCTTGCCGAGCGCGTGGGCCGCCGCCGCGAAGGCCGTTTCGCGGGCCACAAGGCTCGGCGTTCCGGCGGCCGAAGACACGAGCGCCAATCGGCGGCACCCTGCCCTGTCGAAGGCATGAAGAGCGGTCTCGGCGGATTCCTCGTTATCCAATCCGATATGGTGGCATCCCTGAACGGCTTCGGCCCGGTTGTTCAGGATCAGGCGCTGACCGCTCTCCACACATGTCCCGATGATTGATTCCGAGGGCGACCCCGACAGAACGAGGGTCGCATCCGCGCGGTAGTGAAGCGCCTGGCGCAGGGCATGCTCGACGCTCTCCTCGGGCCCCGCGGTATTAATGATCATCGTAACAAGGCCAACGTCCTGTAGTTTGCCAGAGACCGCCTTGACCAGTTGCGACTGGAACGGGGTGTCGATATCCGCAACCACGATACACACGATACCGGTACGCTGGCGCAAAAGGCCGCGCGCCAGGTGGTTGACGTGATAGCCGAGTTCTTCTGCAGCCTGGAGCACCCGTTCCCGGGTATTCTTGGAGACGCTCGCCCCCGGCGTGAACGTGCGAGACACCGCCGAACGCGAGACGCCGGCCAGGTCCGCCACCTGCTGGGCCGAGACGAACCCCGCCGCACTCCGGCCTTCTCCTTCACCCTGCATCATCACTCCGCTGCGCGCATATGCACATCGTTGCACTATCCTTACATCCCACAATGATTAGCATCCACGATTGACATTGGCTACACATGTGCGTCACGTTGCACAGGTGTGCATCGGAGGAGGTGCATGATCGAAAAAAAGCCTAGGGAGGAAATCCATGAGACATTTCAGGACTGCAATAGCCGCGCTGGCTGCCGGTCTCACCATATCGGCGGCTCCGGCAGTGCCGGCCATGGCCGCGGGACAGCTCAACCTCATCTGCGCCGCCGACGTGAAGTGGTGCGAGCTGATGGAAACCATGTTCGAGGAAGATCACGACATCGATGTGAACATGGTCCGCATGAGTTCCGGGGAGGCCTATGCCCGCATCCGCGCCGAGGCACGCAATCCCAAGACCGACCTCTGGTGGGGCGGAACCGGCGACCCGCACCTGCAGGCGGCCGCTGAAGAACTGACGGCGGAGTACGAGTCACCCATGCTCGAGGAGTTATTGCCCTGGGCCCGGAACCAAGCCGAGGTTGCCAATCATCGCACCGTAGGCATCTATTCGGGTGCGCTCGGCTGGGGGTACAACACCGAAATCTTCGAGGAAAAGGGCATAGAGCCCCCCGCCTGCTGGGCCGACTTGACCGATGAGCAACTCGAGGGCGAGATTCAAGTCGCCAACCCGAACTCCTCGGGCACGGCCTACACGACGCTGGCGACCCTGGTGCAATTGATGGGCGAAGAGGAAGCGTTCGCCTTTCTCAAGGACATGAACAGCAATGTCAGCCAATACACCAAATCCGGGTCCGCGCCGGTCAAGTCGGCGGCGCGTGGCGAGAATGGCCTCGGCATCGTGTTCATGCACGACGCGGTCGCCATGACCGAGCAGGGTTTCCCGATCAAGACCGTCTCTCCCTGCGAGGGAACTGGCTATGAGGTGGGCTCGATGTCCATCGTCGAAGGCGCCCGCAACCTCGAGAATGCCAAGACATTCTATGACTGGGCGCTGACGGCCGAAGTGCAATCCCGGGCCGAGGAAGCCGATTCCTTCCAGATTCCCTCAAACGGGAGTGCAAGCGTGCCGGAAGCTGCGCCGAAGCTCGATGAGATCAAGCTGATCGACTATGATTTCGACGAGTACGGCGATCCGGAAACCCGCCAGCATCTGCTTGAGCGCTGGGACAATGAGATCGGCGCCATCGCCAACTAGGCGCCCGCACAAAGGACCGGAGTGCCCGATCACGGCACTCCGGCATCCAGCTGTGTAACTCTTTCTCGGAGACAGACGATGGAACGGCGCGACCGGCGTCTCTATTTTGCCATTGGCATCGGGCTCGTGGGCCTTCTCTTTGCGCCCTGGTACATCCTTTATGCAGGGCTTCTCAACGTCGATGCGTGGCTCGGCTCCTATCCATTTGGCGCCGCGGCCGCGCCGGCCATCATTCAGATTCTTGAGTTCGGCCGGTGGTGGATCCTGCCCTACGCACTGCCTCTCGTCATCGCCGGGCTGGCCGTCCTGCTGCCAAACACGGGCAGGCGACGCGCCAACCTGCTGATCGCAGCCGGTGCTCTCGGCATTGCATGGTTTCTCATCGAGGGTTTTTCCGTTGGTCTGCGCGGCTGGAGCTGGGACTTCATGGCCGGCCTGTTCGGCCAACTGGATGACGGGCAATCTGGCAAGGGCGTTGGCGGCGGGCTCTATGCCCTTTCGAGCCTGCTGTTTCTCGGTTTCGGAATGGCCGAGCGCGGTACGATGCGCGGCGATGCCTTTGTCGTGACGTCCATCGCGATCCTGATCGCCCTGGTTACGACCTTCGTTCTCTATCCGATCGGCAACATCTTCGTCGGTGCCTTCCAGACCTTCACCGGTGCCTTCGACAGCTCGGCGTTTGTCGAGAATATAACGGACCCGGCGATCTGGTCGCTGGAGTGCCTGACGGGACCACGCTCGTGCGGCGTCGCGTGGCGAACGGTTACGTTGGCATTGTGCACCGCGACGGGCACGACCATTCTGGGGCTCGCCTTCGCGCTCGTGGCCACCCGCACGCGCTTTCCCTTCAAGCGCGGGCTGCGGCTCATCACCGTGTTGCCGATCATCACCCCGCCCTTTGTGATCGGCCTTGCCCTCATCCTGCTGTTCGGCCGCTCGGGCGTGATCACCGAGTTCCTCGCCGACCTGCTCGGTCTTGAGCCCGGTCGGTGGCTTTACGGGCTTACCGGCATCTGGATCGCACAGATGCTCTCGTTCACTCCAATCGCATTTCTCGTTCTCATCGGCGTTGTAGAAGGCGTCAGCCCGGCCATGGAGGAAGCATCCCAGACGCTGGGCGCGAACCGGTCGCGAACGTTCTGGGCGGTTTCGTTTCCCCTGATGCGCACCGGCATCGCGAATGCGTTCCTGATCGGCTTCATCGAGAGCATGGCGGATTTCGGCAATCCTCTGGTGCTCGGTGCAAGCCAGGGTGTGCTTTCGACCGAAATCTACTTTGCCGTCGTGGGCGCGCAGAACGACCCCGCCAGGGCCGCTGTTCTCGCCCTCGTCCTTTTGTGCTTCACCCTCACCGCTTTTTTCATTCAGCGCGCTTGGCTCAAGGGCAAGGATTTCACCACCATTACCGGCAAGGCGGATTCAGGAACCCACGCAGGCTTGTCCAGGGGCCTGACGACGAGTTGCTATGCGGTCGTCATCCCATGGCTGATCTTCACGATCACCGTTTACGCAATGATCCTGTTCGGGGGCTTCGTGCGGACCTGGGGGCTCGATCACACCATCACGCTCGAGCATTTCCTCAAGGCCTTCTCCTTCACCTTCAGCGAGGATGGAATCCGCTGGACGGGCGTTGCCTGGGACTCCTTCTCGACCACCATGAAGATCGCGGCTGTCGCCGCGCCCCTAACCGCGGCAGTGGGGCTTTTGACCGCCTATCTCATCGTGCGCCAGAATTTCTGGGGCAAGCAGGCCTTCGAGTTCGCCCTGATGCTCAGCTTTGCCATCCCCGGCACGGTCATCGGCGTCAGCTACGTGCTCGCTTTCAACCTTCCACCGATCGAGTTGACGGGAACCGCGGCAATCCTGGTCATCTGCTTTGTCTTCCGGAACATGCCGGTGGGCGTGCGCGGTGGTATCGCAGCGATGAGCCAGCTGGATCGCAGCCTCGATGAGGCCTCCCTGACCCTTGGCGCGCGCTCGGCGACGACCGTGCGCCGGGTCATTCTCCCGCTGCTGCGGCCGGCGATCTTCTCGGCGCTGGTTTACAGCTTCGTGCGCTCGATCACATCGATCAGCGCGGTGATTTTCCTGGTGAGCGCAAAATACAACATGGCGACCGCATACATAGTGGGGTTGGTCGAAAACGGAGAATACGGCGTGGCAATCGCCTATTCTGCCACGCTGATCGTGGTCATGATCGCCATCATCGCAGTCTTTCAGGTGCTCATCGGACGCCGCCGCCTGCGCCGCGAGGACCGTGTTGCGACAAACAATGAGGGCGCACGAGCGCCCGCACCACAGGAGAGTGTTGCATGAGCTTCGAGATACGCGCGGGCGCTGTCCGCTTCGAGAACGTGCGCAAGGCCTTCGGGGAAGTCGTTGCAATCGACGACTTGACGCTCGACATCGAGGCTGGGTCCCTTGTGACCCTGCTTGGCCCGTCCGGCTGCGGCAAAACGACGACCTTGAGGATGCTCGCCGGCCTTGAGCAGCCGAGCGTGGGAGACATCATGATCGGCGGAAAGGACGTCACAGCCCTGCCCGCCAATGAGCGCGACGTCTCCATGGTCTTCCAGTCTTATGCGCTTTTTCCGCACATGACGGTGCTGGACAATGTTGCCTACGGACTGGTGTCGACCGGCAAGCGCAAGCGCGACGCCCATGGCCGCGCCGAGGATGCCCTGGACCTTGTCGGACTTTCCGGATACGGCAAGCGTCTGCCGAGCGAGCTGTCCGGTGGGCAACAGCAGCGCGTCGCGGTGGCGCGGGCGCTGGTTCTCGAGCCGCAGGTGCTGCTGCTCGACGAGCCCCTTTCGAATCTCGACGCCCGGCTGCGCCGCCGGGTGCGCACCGAGATCAGGGAGCTGCAACAGCGGCTCGGATTCACGGCGGTTTATGTTACCCACGACCAGGAGGAAGCCCTTGCCGTTTCCGACAAGATCGTGGTGATGGCGGACGGTGAAATTGCCCAGATCGGCACGCCGCGTGAGCTCTATGAGGAGCCGGCATCCGCTTTCATCGCCGATTTCATCGGTGAGGCCAATGTTGTCCCGTGCACCGTGACATCTGTCCAGGAGGGTCTGGCGCATATCCAGGTTGAGCAGCTGCAGCATTCGGTTCCCGGCCGCGACGCGGTTCCCGGGGACGCGCAACTTGCGGTCAGGCCCAACGCTCTGCGGATCGGTCAAGCCGGGGATGAGCTCGGCATCCACGGCAAGGTCGTCAGCGCCGCCTATCTGGGGGATCATGTCGAATACGAAATCGAAACGCACGTAGGTGCGCTATTTGCCATCGATCCGGCTGTCGAGCATATCCATCCGGTCAACACTGAAGTATCGCTCGGGCTTCATAAGCGCGGCGTTGCCATTTTGCCGCAATAGGCCGCCAATCCACCTTCCAGGACCCTTTACATGACTTCTTCCCCCGACAACATCGCGCGATTCACTCTGGCCAAGTCCGCGGCAAAAAAGGCAGGAGATGTTGCTCTCGAGTATTTTCGCAACCGCGACCGGCTGCGCATCGAGGAGAAAACCGGCGGTCAGGACATGGTCTCGCAGGCAGATCGGGAGGTGGAAGCGATCATACGCGCCGAGATCAGGGAACATTTCCCCGATGATGGTATCATTGGGGAAGAATACGGCGTCGAGGACGGAGCAGCCGCATTCACCTGGGTCATAGACCCCATCGACGGCACGAGCCCGTTTGTCAGCGGCATTCCCGCGTGGTGCATTTCCATCGCCATTGTTAGCGGCCGGCGCCATGTTGCCGGGATCATTTATGCACCGTGCACGGGGGAACTATATTCCGCACTCGCCGGAGCCGGGGCGACCATGAACGAAGTGCCAATCAAGGTGTCCGCCACCATGACAATTGCCGATGGAATACTGGGCGTCGGTGCCAATCACCGCGTACCGGCGGTGGCAATCTCGGATTTCGTGCGCCGTCTTCTCGAGCGGGGCGGCATGTTCACGCGCAACGGGTCCGGTGCGCTCATGCTGGCCTACGTGGCGGCGGGACGGCTCGCTGGGTACTACGAACCCCATATCAATGCGTGGGACTGCCTGGCGGGCTTGTGCCTGGTGCGCGAGGCGGGCGGATGGACCAACGATTTTCTGGAAGACTTCGATTTCGACAAAGGGGGTCCGGTGATTGCAGCATCACCCGGGACACGCGACGACTTGCTGGGATTGATCGGTGAAGATGTTCCGACTCGGGGCCGCGGGTGAGCAGCAAGGCTCGCGCGGCAACCAGGGCCCGCAGTTCATGAAACAAGCGACCAGAATGCGTGCTTTCGCCCATGCTCTGCAGCCATCCGAGCGGCGTAGTCCTCGTGGGTTTCGAACGCACCGTAGTCCTCAATAGAGGACGCATGGTCGGCGCATCGCATGAAGTGGCGTGCCGTATGACGATAGCGACTCGTCCGGTTCTCATTCAGGGAGAAATCGATCATGGCCCTGAGCAACAGCGTCGCCGCCAGCGGATAGCAATCCGCCAGTGCATCGGCGGCCGGCGTCAGTATTTCGTAGTGATCCCCATCAATCTCATCCGTACGTTCGACAACCAATGCCGCTGCCCGCTCATGTGCCGGCCAGGAGATCAGAAACGCGAGGGCGGCGAGGAACTCTCGCTCGTTCTGCACCTGCTCGAGCGCACGCATTTCCTCCTCAATATCGTCGAAATCGGGCAGTTGACCGAGATAGGCACGAAGATGGGCGGGTGACAGAAAGGTCTCAAAACAGGTCCAGCGTGCTGCCTGGGCATCGTCGGAGCGGCCGAGTGCCTCGAACGCCTCGATGCGCGCATCTTGCCATTCGAATTCAGGGTCCAGCCAATCGACCCAGGGATCTTGCCATTCATGGCCCCGGCGTTCAGCAGCGTCGAGTAGTTTCAGTGCTTCTTCGGCGCGTCCCGCAGCCACAAGGCGCGTGGAAATTTCGGCTGCGATATAGGGGATCTTCTTTGTTTGCTCATCGTACTGCTCGGTGAAGGCGTCCACATCGCCGGCAGCATCAGCGATCTCCCTGAGCGCGAGCTTGATCGTGGTTTCGCGAGAGTATGAGCGCAGTTCGTCTTCATGGATCGGGCCGTTTGGGCCGAAACCCACGACCACTTGCTGGTCGTGGGGAAGCTCCTCTTCCGGCTCCTCGGATGCCTCGATCATGCGACGTCTAAGCCGATTGAGGCCGTCCTGACCAAGGCTGGGCGCAAGCGTTGCGATGAGGTCATCATAGAGCCCGTAAAAATCACCCATTAGTGCGTCAAAGACCTGATCAGCCAGCCAACTGGAATCCACATGCGCGGACTGAACACATTCACCCAGGTCCTCTTTGGCCCTTCCGAAGACATCGGCGACCGGATCGCCGTCACCGTCGCATCGATCGAGGACGCCG
>CAZNHG010000044.1:0-16014 GCA_964572555.1 uncultured Devosiaceae bacterium
ATTTTCCGTTCTGATTGAATCAGAACGGAAGCTCTCAGTTCTTGAGTGGTCGCGTTCTCGAACCGAACAAGTGGTATCCACTTGTTCTGAAAACGCTCTAGTTCAGCCGCAGGCTCTGCTGGATGACGGACATCATCTCCTGCACGGAGGAGAATTCGACGCCGACGCCGTTCTCGAAATGCCGCACCACGCGGGCCCGCATGCGACCCAGTGTGACCGGCGTGCCGATGGCCGGGCGCACGGCGAGTTCGACCGCGGCGCCCGAGAGCGAGATGTCGATGATCTTGCAGTTGTAGCGCCGTCCGTCGTCGAGCTTGATCAAGGAGTGGCGGTTATCCGGCACGAGACGCTCGTGGCGCCGGTCCTCGGGCAGGTCGAGCACATCCTTGTTGGCCAGCCATGTGAGCTGGGCGGCCATCTGCTCGCGCTTGCGGGAGGAGGCCATGAGGTCCATGACGAAGCCGCCGTCGATGAATTCGCGAATCGGGCCCTCGATGCGGCCGAGATGGTCGAGATACGAGATGACCTTCTCGCCGACCTGACCGGCAGTCGGGGCGATGACCACGGCATCGCCGGGGGACATTTCAATGATCTGGCAGGGGAACTCCCGCCTGTCGGGCAGCATGTAGCGCCCAAGAATCGAGACCCTTACACGCTGAAACCGGGGCAGATCGGCTCGCCGGGCGGCCCGGGGCGCATGCGGCTGTTCTGTTGTCTCGGGGTCAAACATGCACAGTCGGCACCACGATTCTTGAAAGTACGCGGCAAGACTAACCCGTGTTCGTTAACCCTTGGTAATCTTGAGGGCCAAGTTCTTCCCGCCCCCACGTTTTTTCACTGGCGGCCGCCGTCGATGACCGCGAGGTGGGCGTAGCGGCGTGCGCTGTTGCCGCCGATTTCCGCGGGCAGGGGCGTATTGACGGGCGGCTCGGCGTGCCATCCCACGCTGCCGTCGACCGCCGCGGAAATATCGCGGTGTTCCTGGTGCATGGACGGATCGTCCGGCCAGATCAGGCGCAGCCCGGTGATGCGCTGCTCGAGGACCGGCTGTACGCCGAGCCAGTAGGGCTCGTCCAGCGCGGTCATGCCGCCGAGGATCCGGGCCGTCGTGCTGCCGTTGTGGCGCAGCGGCATGAGGATCGTCTCGAAGGTCGTCCTGGTGCCCACGCTCGTGGACCCCTGAAAGGTGACAAGGGCGACAGCGTGATCCTCGGTGACGGCGCGGATCAGTGTTTCTATCGCGTCGCTGTCCTTGTCGTGCCAAAGCCCGGAGAAGGAGCGCCCCTTGAGCTCTCGGCAATATGTTGCGCACAGGTGGGAACCGGCGAGGCGGAACTTGTAGCGATCGGCCTCGGATTCCTCGAGAATGAAGGTGCTCGCCAGGGCCGTGCGGATCCTGGTGGGGTCGATGTCGCGGCGATCGGGCGCGCTGCGCGCTCCGCGCAGGCTGTTCCAATAGTCGTAGAGCGCTCTTGATGTCGCTTTTTGCATACTTTCGTGCCCACCAGCGTGTTAGTGCCCCGGATTGCGGCGGTTTCCCCCGTCCGCGATGGCTTCGACACTCGCAAATGTGCTCCCGGAAATCGCCTTTAAACACTTGTTAAGGTTAACGGCGCAAGCGGCGTGTGGACAAAAGCGGGGGGATCGTGTCCCTTGCGCGAAAGGACAAGGGGCACATGAGCGACGAACAGCCTGAATCAACAACGAAAAAGCGTGAACCGATATTTACCCTGCCGCGCGTGGTGGTCGGGCTGCTGGGCCTGATGTTCGCCATTCATATCGCGCGCATGCTGGTGCTCGATGAGCAGGGACAGTCGCAGCTGGCGCTGTGGTTCGCGTTCATCCCGTTGCGGCTCACTTCGGACGTGGCCAGCGACATGTGGCCACTCATCTGGACGCCGATCACGCACGCGTTCCTGCATGCGAGCTGGATGCACCTGGTCATCAACTCGGCGTGGCTGGCGATCTTCGGCACGCCGGTGGCGCAGCGTTACGGGGCGGTGCCGTTTCTGGCTATCTTCCTCGTCAGCGCCGCAGCGGGCGCCTTCGCCTTCGCGGCCATGGCGACTGAGGGGCTGCACGTGCTCGTCGGCGCATCGGGCGGGATTTCAGGGCTGACGGGGGCGGCGATCCGGTTCATCTTCCAGCCGCTCCAACTGGCGCGGCATCCCGAGACCGGAGAGGTCGTCGCGGCGGGGCGGAAGCTGGCGAGCTACGGCGATCTCATGCGCAATGTCCGGCCGCGCGCGTTCATCATCTTCTGGGTGGGCATCAACGCACTGATGCCTGCCGTGCCGCTGGTCACCGGCGGTTCGGGCGTCGCCATCGCCTGGCAGGCGCACCTGGGCGGGTTCGTCACGGGGCTGGTCATCGTGCCGCTTTTCGAGGGCATGGCGCGCAGGAAGTCGGCTCAGGAGGACGAGTAGACGTCCCTGGGATCGAACAGCTTCTCGACGCCGGCATCGGTCAGGCCGGCGCTGCCGTTCGCTACGGACACCGTGCGGTAGAAGCACGACTTGCGGCCGGTGTGGCAGGCCGCGCCGCGGCCCGTCTGTTCGACCACCAGCATGATCGCGTCCTGATCGCAGTCCGTGCGCATTTCGACGAGCTTCTGGATTTCACCCGACGATTCGCCTTTTTTCCATATCCTGTTGCGTGAGCGCGAATAATAGTGCGCTTCGCCGGTCTCGAGGGTGAGGCGCAGGGCCTCGGCGTTCATGTGGGCGAGCATGAGCACGGTGTTGGTGCCGGCCTCGACGGCGAAGGCCGTGATCAGGCCGTGTGCGTCGAAACGCGGGGCGAAGGTGTCGCCTTCCTCCAACGCTTCATGGCTCAGGTTCTCGGGGTCGTCGAATGTGATGCTCATGCGCCCTGTTTATCCGCTTGCCGCCGCGGGCGCCAGAGGCCGGGTCAGACGGCGACGGCGTGCTCGGTGCGTCCGCTTTCGCCGAAGACGCGCAGATAGCGGGCGATCTCGTCGGGGGTGCCGAGGGCCTTGGCCGGATTGTCTGACAGTTTGACGGCCGGGTGGCCGTTGGCTTCGGTCACCTTGCACACGAGCGAGATCGGATCGAGTCCGCCATTGGGCGCGGGGGCACAGTTGCGGAAGTCGTTGGTCAGGTTCGTCCCCCAGCCGAAGGCCATGCGCACGCGCCCGTCGAAGTGGTGATAGGTTTCCGCGATGGTGTCGAAGTCGAGAGCGTCGGAGAAGATCAGGCGCTTGTCGCGCGGGTCCTTGCCCTTGGACTTCCACCATTCGATGATCTTTTCGCCGCCTTCGATGGGCGGAGCGCTGTCGGGCCTGAAACCGGTCCAGTCGGCCACCCAGTCCGGCGCGTCGCGCAGGAAGGAATCGGTGCCGAAGCTGTCCGGCAACACGATGAGGAGATTCCCTCCGTAGTAGCGCTTCCAGTCCTGAAGGACGTGGTAGGGGGCTTTCAGCAGCTCCTCGTCGGTTTTCGCCAGGGCCGCGAGGACCATGGGCAGTTCGTGGGCGTTGGTGCCCACGGCCTCGAGATCGTTGTTCATCGCGAGCAGGACGTTCGAGGTGCCGGTAAAGGAGTCCCCCAGGCCCTCCTTGAGGGCTTCGACGCACCAGCGCTGCCAAAGGAAGGAGTGGCGGCGGCGAGTGCCGAAGTCCGAAATCCTCAGATCGGGCAGGGCGCTGAGGCGCTCGACCTTCTCCCACAGCTTGGCTTTGGCGCGCGCGTAGGTGACGTCGAGCGTGAACGGCCCCATCTCCTTGAGAGCGGCGCGGGAGCGCAGCTCGCTGATGATCGCGAGCGCCGGGATTTCCCACATGCTGGTTTCCATCCACGGACCGTGGAAATGCAGCTCGAACTGGCCGTCGCGCATGGTGAGCTCGTACTCGGGGAGCTGGAAATCGGCCAGCCAGTTGAGGAAATCGGGCTCGAAGATCTGCTTGCGCCCGGCAAAGCTGTTGCCGGCCAGCCAGATGCGCTCCTTTTTCGTCAGCTTGAGCGAGCGCGCATAGTCGAGCTGGGCACGCAGCTCGCCCTCGTCGATCTCGTCGGCGAGGCGCACCTTGCCGGTGCGGTTGATGACGGAGAAGGTGGCGTTGACGTGCGGGTACAACCCCCAGATCATCTGCAGCATCAACAGCTTGTAGAAGTCCGTATCCAGAAGGCTCCTGACGATCGGGTCGAGCTTCCAGGTGTGGTTGTAGACGCGCCGGGCGAGATCGGTCTTGAGCATGGGTCAGGCCGTTTTCACGCCCGCTTCCTTGAAGCGAGCCAGGGTGCTGTCGAGCGAGCCATCGAGATCGATGGCGCGGCAGGCATCGAGCACCACCGTTGTGTCGAGACCAAGGCCAGCCGCATCGAGGGCGGAAAAGCCCACGCAGAAGTCGGTCGCAAGGCCGACGAGGGTCACCGTGTCGATGCCGCGCTCCTTCAGGCATCCCGCGAGCCCGGTGGGTGTCTTGTGGTCGTTCTCGAAGAAGGCGGAGTAGGAATCGATCCCGCGCCGGTAGCCCTTGCGCACCACCATCTCCGCGGGTGTCCATTCGAGATTGGGGTGGAATGCGGCGCCGCTCGACCCCTGGATGCAATGGTCGGGCCACAGGGTTTGAGGGCCATAGTCCATTTCGACGGTCTCGAAAGGCTGCTTGCCTTGATGTTCCGAAGCGAAGCTCGAATGGCGGGCCGGGTGCCAGTCCTGTGTCAGGATGACGTGTTCGTACTCGGCCATCATCGAGTTGATCACGGGGACGACCGCATTGCCGTCCGGCACCTCCAGCGCGCCGCCGCTGCAGAAGTCGTTCTGAACGTCGATGACGATAAGTGCCTGTCCGGACATTTGAGCGCCTCTCGAAGTCGTGCGCGCAAGTTGTCCAACGGCGGGACGGATTGGTCAAGGGGCAAGGCGGGAACGGCGCGCCCGTGTGTGGGGCGCGCCGGGAAAGATTATTGTGCGGTTCAGTCCTTGAGCCCGATCCACACGCCGACGGTGCCGTTGCCGGTCTGCGGGTCGAAATCCGGGCCGTAGTGCTCGATGACGCCGTACTCGCCGCCCGCTTCCAGCCCGAGCCGGGGCAGCCAGACGCCGAAGATAGCGCGCATGGTGCCCTGAATTTCGGTGATGTGGCCGTTGTGCCTGAAAACGGCCTGGCGGAGGGGCGGGACATCGAAGGCTTGCAGTTCGCCGGGAATGTCCGCGTCCGACGGGACCTCGACACCGACAATGTACTCGAATGTCTCGTCACCTTCCACGTCGCCGACGATGCCGTAGGCGTCAGGGAGGCTGGCGCCCTCGATATGGCCGATCCAGGGGGTGAAGCGCTGCCACTGGGCCGGAATGGTGGCGGGGTTCCCCATGTTATGGGTTTCCTTGATGCCGACGATACGCATGGCGCGGCGCTGTTCGATGCGGGGTTCTTCGAGTTCGGGAAGTGACTGTGTATGCATGGTCAAAGGCTCCACGAGGTTCAAGCCGGTGAGATCGCGTGTCTTGCGCACCGCCTCGGGCGTAATGCCGAACTGGTAGCGGAAGGCGCGGGTGAAGGCCTCGTGAGAGCCGTAGCCGGCCTCGAGCGCCACCGCCAGGATGTCGGGGGCGCCGTCGGCCAGCGACCGGGCGGCGACGGTCAGTCGCCGTCCGCGGATGTAGGCGGTGATCGAGTAGCCGGTCAGCAGCGGGAACATGCGCGAGATATGAAACCGAGACAGGCCGGCCTGCGCCGCCAGCTCGTCCAACGACAGGGTTCTGGAGAACCTGCTTTCGATCAGCCAGATCAGTTTGCCGATATTGGTCATGGACCGTCTCTCACGTGGCACTCCCAGCGGGATAGACGGTCCGGGCGCATGGCGCTTGATCGCGTTTGCGGAGCCTGGATCGTCGGGCGATCAATTTAAATCGCCCGGCGATCCAGATTCTTAATGATCGCGCCGGTTAAGCGAAAAACCGGATTCCACTTTTTCGCCCAGCGCTAGCTCTTGCTGCCGACCATGGCAAAGAAGCGGGCCTGCTCTTCCTTGTCTTCGGCGAATACGCCGGTGAAGCGCTGGGTGACCGTGAGCGCGCCGTGCGCCTTGATGCCGCGCATGGTCATGCACATGTGTTCGGCCTCGATCATGACGGCGGCCCCACGCGGCCCGAGGTGCTCGTTGACCGCATCGACGATCTGGGCGGTCAGGTTTTCCTGTGTCTGGAAGCGGCGCGCGAAAGCGTCGGTCAGCCGGGCGAGCTTGGACAGGCCCACCACGCCCTCATGCGGCAGATAGGCGATGTGGACGCGCCCGAAGAAGGGCACCATGTGATGCTCGCAGTGCGAATAGAAGGGAATGTCCTTCACCAGCACCACGTCGTCGTAGCCGCCGACCTCCTCGAAGGTCGTGTCGAGGATTTCGCCCGGGTCCTGCTCGTAGCCCGCGAACAGCTCGGCATAGGCGTCGGTGACGCGTGCAGGCGTGTCGTGCATACCCTCGCGCGACGGGTCGTCACCGGCCCAGGCGATCAGCGTACGAACGGCCCGCTCGGCCTCTTCGCGGCTCGGTTTCACCTGCGCATCCTGATCGGTCTCGATCTTGCGCTTGGCGGTCAAACTGGCGTCCATGGGGCCGGCTCCTTGTCAGTCGCGCTCTGCTTACGCTGACGGGACAGGGGTGGATCGATTCGCGCCGGCTTCTTTCGCGAAGGGCTGGCACAACGTCTTATGCGCCTTATATAAAGCGGGTGAGGCGGATCACAAGCAAACAGATTGTGAAAGTCATGGAACTCTCGGATATTTATTCCGATTCGATCATCGAAATCGCAGGAAGATTGCCGGCTACCGAACGCCTTGCGAATCCCGACGCTTCGGCGCGCAAGGTGAGCCGGATTTGCGGGTCCGTCGTCGAGGTCGACCTGGGGCTGACGGACGGCGTGGTGAGCGCCTATGCGCATGACATTTCCGCCTGCGCGCTGGGACAAACCTCCGCCTCGATCGTGGCCGAGCATATCGTCGGTTCGACCCCTGCGGAGCTGCGGCAGCTGCGGGACACCATGCTTGCCATGCTCAAGCGGGGCGGCCCGCCGCCAGGCGGCAAGTGGGCGGAGCTGAAGTTTCTCGAGCCCGTGCGGGAATATCCAGCGCGGCATGCCTCGACCATGCTGGTATTCGAGGCAGTCGTCGCGTGTCTCGATCAGATCGAAGCGGCGCCCGCCGACTGATGAGCGGGTTCTGGCGCAGCTTCTGGACGTGTGTCGATCTGCCGTTCAAGTTCGCCGCGGTTTTCCTGATCACCGTCTATCGCTACACGCTCTCGGCGATTGCCGGGCGGACGTGCCGGCATCTGCCGACCTGTTCCGAGTACACGCGCGATGCCATCTGGCGCTTCGGTTTCTGGCCGGGTGGGTGGATGGGGCTGGCGCGCTTCTGGCGCTGCCGGCCGGGCGGTACGCACGGGTACGACCCCGTGCCCGATACGCTGCCCGAGACAGGGAACTGGTATATGCCGTGGCGCTACGGGCGCTGGCGCTAAGTGCCTTCGCGTCGCGACAATCCCAGCGAGACGATCATCATGAGTTCGAACGGAACGAGCGCCGCCACGGCGCCGGCGGATAGCGGGGTGGCGGAGGAAGAGGCGGAGGTGCCGGTTTCCTAGCCTCCGTGATGACGCCATCACGACATTGAATGGCGTACGGGCTGACAGGCCCGGCGCCGGCGCGTAGTGTGGCGGTCGCCGTTTTCGTACCAAAGGGAACGTTCAGATGAACAAGCCTGCCGATGTCCGCGTCGCCCGGTCCGTGTGTCCGCACGACTGCCCCTCGACCTGTGCGCTCGATGTGGAGGTCGTCGACGGCAACACCATTGGGCGCGTGCGCGGAGCAAAGGACGATCCGTACACGGCCGGCGTGATCTGCGAGAAGGTGGCGCGCTATTCCCAGCGCATTCATCACCCCGATCGGCTGCTGCATCCCATGCGGCGTTCGGGTGCCAAGGGTGACGGATCGTGGCAGCGGGTGAGCTGGGACGATGCGCTCGACGAGATCGCTGAGCGGTTTCTCAAGGCGGAGCGGGAGTTCGGCGCGGAGAGCGTGTGGCCGTACTACTATGCGGGCACGATGGGGCATGTGCAGCGCGACGGCATTCACAGGTTGCGCCACGCCAGGGGCTATTCGCGGCAGTACGGCACGATCTGCTCGATGATCGCCTGGGCCGGCTACACGGCCGGGACGGGACTTCTGGCGGGCGTGAATCCCGAACAGATGGCCGAATCCGACTGCGTGGTGATCTGGGGCACCAACCCGGTGCACACGCAGGTCAACGTGATGACCCATGCCATGAAGGCGCGCAAGCAGCGCGGCGCGAAGGTCGTGGTTGTCGATATCTACCGCACCGCAACCATGGAGCAGGCCGATATGGGGCTGGTCATCCGGCCCGGCAGCGACGGGGCGCTGGCCGCGGCGGTGATGCATGTGCTGTTGCGCGACGGGCTGGCCGACCGGGATTACATGAGTCGATTCACCGACTTTTCGGCGGATTTCGAGGCACATCTTCAAGAGCGCTCACCGGAATGGGCGGCGGGAATCACGGGGCTGCCGGTCGCGGAGATCGAGGCCTTCGCGCACCTGGTCGGGCAGACGAAGCGCAGCTTCTTCCGGCTCGGTTACGGCTTCACGCGCCAGCGGAACGGGGCGACGAACATGCATGCGGCGCTGTCGATCCCCGCGATGACCGGGGCGTGGCAGTATCGCGGCGGCGGGGCGTTCCACTCCAATTCCGGTATCTGGGGGCTGGACAAGTCGCTGATCGAGGGCGCGGCACTGGCGGAGCGCGAAACGCGCAATCTCGATATGTCCGAACTCGGGCCGATCCTGACCGGCGATGCAAAGGCGCTGAAAGGCGGCGGGCCGGTGAAGGCGATGCTGATCCAGAACACCAATCCGGCGGTGGTCGTGCCCGACCAGGAGCTGGCGCGGCAGGGGTTCCTGCGGGACGATCTGTTCGTGGCGGTGCACGAGCAGTTCATGACCGAGACGGCGGAACTGGCGGACATCGTGCTGCCGGCGACCATGTTCCTTGAGCATCACGACTTCTACACGCGCGGCGGGCACACGCGGATCCTTTACGGTCCGCAGGTTGTCGAGGCACCGGGCGAGGCGAAATCGAACCTGTTCGTGATCAACGAGCTGGCCAAACGTCTTGGTGTGACGGATGAAGAACATTTCGGCCGGTCGGACGAGGAGATGGTGTTCGAGACGTTCCGCCGCTCGGGCTACAAGGGCCTCGACGAGATCGCGGAGACCGGTTTCGTGGAGAGAGGGCTGCCCGAGGAGAAGGCACGGTTCGCGGACGGATTCGCCTGGGCCGACGGACGCTATCGCTTCGCGCCGGACTGGCTGGAGACCCAGACGCGCAAGAATGTCGACTTGGTGTGCGATGTCGCCGACATGCCGCGCTTCGCGGACTATTGGGACATCAACGAACCGACGGACGCCGAGCATCCCTATCGGCTGGCGACGAGCCCGGCGCGGGCTTTCCTGAACACCTCGTTCAACGAGACGCCGGGGAGCCAGAAGCGGGAGGGGCATCCCTCGCTGCTGGTGCATCCGGAGGACGCGGTTGCGCTTGGCGTGGCCGAGGGCGACGACGTGCGTGTCGGCAATCGGCGGGGCGAGGTGGTTCTGACGGTGCGCATCGGCGACGGTGCGCAGACCGGCGTGATGATTGCGGAGAGCCTGCACCCCAACAAGGCGCACAAGACCGGCAAGGGCATCAACACGCTCATCGGTTCCGATCCGGTGCCGCCTTTCGGCGGCGCGGCGTTCCACGATGCGGCAGTCTGGGTTAGGCCGCTGGTTCAGGCATAGGCCTGCCAGAAGAACACCAGCGTCAGGGCAGCGCCATAGACGATGATGCCCGCGCGCAGGGCGGGCATGGGGATGAAATGCGCCAGCCGGGCCGCCGTGTAGCCGCCGATCAGGGTGCCGGTGAAAGCGAGCAGGCCCTCATACCATGCTATGGTGCCCGCCATGCCGAAGCGGATGATGGCGACGCCCGCCACGACCGTGGAGATCAACAGTTTCAACCCGTTCATGGCGTGCAGGTTGGACAGTCCGGCGAGCGCGAAGAACGCCAGCAGGATGATGCCGAGCCCCGCATTGAAGAACCCGCCATAAAGGCACACCAACGTAAGCAAGGCGAGAAGGGCGGCCGCGGCGGCGAAGGCACCGTTGCGGCCGGTCACCGACCGGCGGGCGACGAAGGCACGAATGCCGCCGCCGAAGGCGAACAGGATGACTGCCAGGCCCATGAGCCACGGCACGATGCCGGAGAACTGGTCGTCGCTGACACGCATGAGTAGCTCGGCGCCGAGATAGCCGCCGGCAAGGGCAGCCAGTAAATAGGGGACCAGCCGCTTGCGGTGATCGAGAATGTCGCGGCCGTAGCCGAGGGTGCCGCTGACATAGCCGGGCAGGGCGGCGAAGGTGTTGGTGGCGTTGGCGGCAACCGGCGGCACGCCGGCCAGCAATAGGGCGGGGAAGACGATGAACGAACCGCCCCCGGCCAGCGAATTCACCGCGCCGCCCAGAAGGCCGGCGCCCAGCAGCAGTATGATTTCCAAACCAGTCTCCCCCTCGCAAAGGTAGCGGCAGACTGGCGCGGAGCCGGCACAAAGTCCAACACAAAGCCCTGATGGTTGCGATTGACTTGTGTGATGGCCGGGCGTATTGACCCCGCTCGGTTCGAGGCACCTGCCGTCCGCCGGCGCAACGCCGAAGGTGAAGCCCTCCGCCGCATGAGCGGTGTCCTTCGCGTGAATCCGATCGCTCCCGCAGGCGAGGCGGTGCATGGCAATAGCGGACTCCCATGACGATACCGCCTCCACGAAACGTGCGAGGATCGACATGCCGTTTTCCCTTTCTCCGGCCAGTCCGGATACCCTCAAGGCCGAGGCGCGGGCCCTGCGCGCCGAGCGGACGCGCGATGGCGCCCGCATGAGCCATTCGCAGGCGCTCGAGGCCGTGGCGCGCCAGCATGGCTACCGTGACTGGAATACCGCGCGGGCGATTCTGGCCAAGCCGGCCGTCTGTCCCGTGCAGATCGGACAGGCCGTGCGCGGGCACTATCTCAAACAGCCTTTCAGCGGCACCGTGCTCGGTGTTCACGCGTTGCCAAACGCGCGCTATTTCCGCGTGACGCTCGTTTTCGACGTGCCGGTGGACGTCGTGACGTTCGACAGCTTCTCGGCGCTGCGGCGACGTGTGGTCTGCAGGGTGGATGCCGATGGCGTGTCGCCGGCGTATACGAGCGACGGGGAGCCGCATATGCGGCTCGACCTCGGCAGGCGCCGCGCATGAGTTCTTCCGGCGACGGGTTTGCATTTCATCGTTGATTGACGATATAAGGCCCGGGCTGCCATTCGGCAGTCCGGCCCAGTAACCCTGCCAGACCACACCAAAACGGCTCCGCCGCCGGAAGGATATTGATGACCGTTCAGAACGAGCCCATCGCGGTTCACTCGTTTCCCACGCCCAACGGCAAGAAGATCACCGTTATGCTCGAGGAGCTCGGCGTTCCCTACGAGTACCACCTGGTGCATATCGGCAAGGACGAGCAATTCGATCCCGAATTCCTCAAAATATCGCCGAACAACAAGATTCCCGCCATCGTCGACCCGGAAGGCCCCGACGGCGAGCCCATCTCGATTTTCGAATCCGGGGCCATCCTGAAATACCTGGGCAGGAAATTCGGCGCATTCTATCCCAAGGACCTGCGCGCGCAGGTGAAGGTGGACGAGTGGCTGTTCTGGCAGATCGGCGGCTTCGGGCCGATGCTGGGGCAGGCAAACCACTTCATCCGGTTCGCGCCGGAAAAGGTGCCTTACGGCATCAAGCGCTATACTGACGAAGCTCATCGGCTTTTCCGCGTTCTGAACACGCAACTCGCGGACAAGGACTATGTCGCGGGCGAAGTTTCGATCGCCGATTTCGCGATCATAGCCTGGTCAAACGCGTATGAGACCTATGGCATCGATCTCGACGAGTTCCCTGCGTTCGCGGCGTGGAACAAGCGCATGAACGAGCGGCCGATGACCCGCAAGGGACTGGACATCATCCAGGTATAGCTTGCGGGCTTCATCGCCGCCCGCGTACGCCGAAAACCACCACCAAGAGGAAAAGATGATCGAGCAGACCCAACCGATCGCGTTGCACTACTGGCCCACGCCCAACGGATTCAAGATTTCCATCATGCTCGAGGAGCTGGGCGTGCCGTATGACCTGCATCTGGTCAATATCGGCAAGGGCGACCAGTTCAAGCCGGAATTCCTCAGGATTTCGCCGAACAACCGCATGCCGGCCATTGTCGACCCCGAGGGACCGGATGGCGAACCTATCTCGATCTTCGAGTCGGGGGCGATCCTGAAATATCTCGGGATCAAGTTCGGCCAGTTCTATCCCAAGGACCTGCGCCGGCAGGTGCATGTCGACGAGTGGCTGTTCTGGCAGATGGGCGGCTTCGGGCCCATGCTGGGGCAGAACCATCATTTCACCGTGTACGCGCCGGAACGGCTTCCCTACGCCATCAAGCGCTACCAGGACGAAACGCACCGGCTCTATCGCGTGCTCAATACGCAGCTCGAGGGCAAGGACTTCATTTGCGGGGAGTACTCCATCGCCGACATGGCCTGCATCGGCTGGGCCAACGGTTACGAGCGGCAGGGGATCGATATCGACGAGTTCCCCGCGCTCAAGGCCTGGCATAAGCGCATGAACGAACGGCCCGCGGTGATCCGCGGCCTCGCCGTCGGCAAAAAGGAGCGCGAGCAGCTCAATCTCGCCGAGGACAAGGACGCGCAGTCGATCCTGTTCGGCCAACGCTGAGCGGCCCCGGCGCCGCTGCGCTGGTCATCTGGCGAAGAAGCCCCTGGTGAACAAGGAACTGCCGGCAGTCTGCGCCAGGAGTAGCGTCCTTTGCAGCCGTTCGAGCCGTTTTGCCATTGCAGGGCGCCCGGCCGACTCCGTCTCGCGCCGGAGGATTTCTGCGATGGCGGCCAGGGCGCCCGCTCCGGCGCCTGAATTCCGGGCGCGCAACTCCATCAGGAGTTCCTTGTCCGAGATTCCGTTGAGTGCCGCCGCCGCGGAGGCGAACAGCTCGCCTGTATTCTGTGGTGCCGCGTATTCGAACGGCATTCCAAGATCGCCCGGATCGGCGGCTGGGCACACCAGAATGCGCTCGAAACCGGGCGTGTGCAGCGACACGGCACGCGTCAGCGCAATGGCGAGGACACCGGTGAACATCCCCGTGAGCACGCGCTGACAAGTTGGACTCGCCGCGATCGGTGCCGCTTCGGATTCTGCCAGCCGCATGTGCGTGGCGTGCCATGTGAGCGGGTGCTGCAGGACGGGCAGGCGGTTGATCGTGGCAGGCAGGACATGCGCGAGCGGATGCGGAATACGGCTCTGCTCCAGGACCAGGGCCGCGAGTTCGCATCCGTCGTCATCGACCACCAGCGCATGCCAGCATGCTGAGACGGCGCTGGTGTGCGGTGCGCCCGCAATATGCCAGCCGCGGCGCGTGAAGCGCCACGTGGTATGGAGTGTCGATGATGGTCCGCGGACGGTTTCGCCAGGCGGCGTCCCGTCGTTCCGCGCCAGGATGATCATTGCGCCCCCGCCCAATGCACGGATTTCAACGTGCGAGTGGACGCCGCTCGTTCACATACCGTGAAATTGCTGTATTGCGTTCAGGGAAGCAAGTCCTGCCGAATCGCGATCGAGACGGCGTGCGTGGTGTTGGCGGCGTTCAGCTTGTGCGCGGCGTTGCGGCAGTAGAACTGGATCGTACGCTCCGACAAACCCAGGATTACACCGGTCTCCCAGGCCGACTTGCCGTTCGCTGCCCATCCGAGCACCTCGATCTCGCGCCGGCTGAGTTGCGGCGCGGCTGGCTTCGCCGCGTGTTCCATGTCCATGATCGTGGCGTGGAAGGTGTGTGCGAAAGCCATCAGGTCGGCGGCGTGCTCCGTGCGGAAGTCCTGCCACGTTCGGGCGGAGAAGTCGGTGTTGACTGCGATCAGGGCGCGTTCGCCATACGGTCCCCGTACGGGCACGGTCAGCCCCTGTTCGCTGACGCCATAGCTGCGGGCGTCGTCGAACAGATCCTCGATGATCTCGACGCCGCGCTCGCGGTCCTTCCAGTCGAACGGCAGTGCGGATTTGAGGCCCTGGGTCACCACCGGATCGATGTTCTGGTAGGCCATCTCCTGGTAGCGGTGCATCCAGTCGTCGCGATAGGTGGTGATCAGATAGTCCCGGTCGACGCCGATCTGCGGGATGCTCACGCCGAAATACGATATGTTCGAAATGGAGAGCGTTGCGGCAACGCCGGCGAGATGGTGCCTGGCCTCGTCGCGCGTCGTGAAGCGCGGAGCGGAGTCCGCGAAGGGGTTAATGGCCGTTACGTGCATCGTTTGCCCCCGGTCACGCCCAAAACCCGACACTAGCAGGATATGGCGACCGCAACGCAAGGTCATTCCGTGTTCGTTGCGGGTATAGGGGATTTGGCGCAGTTGCTTTGCGCGGGCTGTGCCGTGTCACGCGAGGGCGAGGATGGGGCCGTCCAGCAGGTTGGCCAGGTCGCCGAAATAGCCTTCGGAACGGGCCGGTTGGGTGGGATCGGAGGTGATGGCGACCGCGAGTCCCGCTTCGCGATGGGCGGCGATCACCTGGCCACCATATCCACGCGCCAGGGCATATCCCGATTGCGTGAGGAACCAGCCGTATCCATATTCCATGCCCGAAAAGTGTGATCGGCCGCGCGGAATCAGCGATTCCCGGATCCAGTCCGCCGGGATGACCTGTTCGGCCTCGAATCGACCGCCGTCGCGGACGAGCGTGGCGATCTTGAGCATGGCGCGCGGGGTCAGGGCCATCTCGTTGCCGCCGAGATAGAAGCCTTGCGGGTCGCGCGTCCAGGGCGGGACCTCGAAGTCCATCGGTCCGCCCAGGCGCTGCCGGGCCAGCTCCAGAAGGGACAGGCCGGTCGCGCGGGCCAGTACGGCGCCGAGAACGTGAGTCGTGCCGGTCGAATAGATCATGCGCCCGCCGGGCTTGCCGACCATCGGCCGGCGCAGGGCGTTTGCGACCCAGTTCGCGGAAGCGATCCAGGCGCCGTAGTTGCCGCCGGACGTTCTCTCGAGCCCCGCCTGCAGCGTGACCAGGTTCCCGATGGTGATCCCGGACGCACCCTCTGTTGCATCATTCGGGACGAGGTCGGGCGCGGCCTCGACCAGCGGCGTATCGAGCGACGCGATCTCTCCGCGTTCCAGGCATGTTCCGAGCAGGAGGGCGACGAGGCTCTTGGAGCAGGACTTGATATTGGCGATAGCATCGAGACCGTTCCCGCGCGGCGCCGTGGCGAAGACGACCTCGCCGCCGCGCTGGACCTGCAGCGAGTGCAACTGGTCGAGCTCCTCGACAGCACTCGTCAGAGCGCCGGCCTCCTGCGCCCCGGCTGCGCCCATGAAGGGCAGGGCACTCCCGGCGGCGATGAGCGTGTTGAATTTTCTGCGCGTGATCATGCCCTTGTCTCTGCGGGAGGATCCTGTCCTGACCGTGACCATCCAGTGGGTGCTCAAGAAGGATTGAACGAGAGCACGACCGGCTTCGCGCCGATGCCTTTGCCGGCGGGCAAGGCCAGGTGCGCGGAATGTTGTTCAATTTCACGCCACGTCTTGATTTGCGCGGCCAACTACGATTTAAGCGGCGCCGGAGAGGTGGCCGAGCGGTCGAAGGCGCGCCCCTGCTAAGGGCGTAGGCGCGGAAGCGTCTCGAGGGTTCGAATCCCTTCCTCTCCGCCATTATCTTCCCTGACATCCGATAATGTTTGCGGAATCGCGGTGGGGCGAGGCGACCGTGTCGAAGGCCTCGGGTCCGTGACGCGCGCACGAGCGTGCTTGATCTGGAATCATCCATAGGTCGAGATGATGGTGGCCCTCGACGAAGATATCCCTGTCTAGGACCGCGGAACTCGTGGACGATCTCAAGGTGCACCTGCTCCAGGATGCC
>CAZNHG010000045.1:0-15843 GCA_964572555.1 uncultured Devosiaceae bacterium
CCCCTGGAAGTCCGTGATCACCTTGCCGGCCACCGGCCAGCGGAAGCCGTCCGAACTCGTCGCCTGCGACTGAGCCTCATCCGGCGCGACACTGGCGACCTGCTGAGTCGTCTGCTCGGCGGGCGCGGTCTGTTGCGTCGCCTGCTGACTCGGCTGCGCGGAGGCCGGCTCCGGCTTGGCGGCCGGCGCCGGGTCGGCCGAAGCCATCTGAACCTTGGCCGTCTGCGTTTGCGGGGCGGTCGCGCCGGGAATGGTCAGTTTCTGGCCGACCATGATCTGGTCGGGCGAATTCAGGCCGTTGGCGTACACGATCGAGTCGGTTGTAACGCCGTACTTGCGGGCGATCGAGTACAGCGATTCACCGGATTCGATGACGTGAGTGTAACCGTCGCGCTGCACCATGGTGAGCTTGCGTTCGGGCTCGGCCGGCGCCTGCTGAGCCGGAGTCGGCTGAGGGGCAGTGGCCGTCTGGGTCGGCGTGGAAACTTGCGCAGGCATGGTCTGATTGCTCCCCTCTGCGGATGACGAGTTCAGCGACGGCAGGTCCTGGCTGACGACTTGAGGGCTGGAACCCTGTGCAGCGGCGGACCCGGAAACCTGAGTGTTCGCCGGCGCCTGCTGACCGATGTTGCGCGGGGGAATGTACTTGCCCGACGCAACCTGCATGGTCTGCGGCTGCGAATTGCTACTGGCTTGGGAAAGAGAGCGCGGCATGGATTGGCCGGTATTCGCCATGGCCGTCGACGATGTCGACCCCGTGGTCGTGGAGTCCTGAAACGCGCTGCTGCCAAATGTGGAGCAACCGGCCAGAAGGCTCGAAGCGAGGGTAATTCCGGCCAGCGCGGCTGCGGTTCGAAGGGCCCGTTGGGATACGCGGTTACTCATCGGTGTACTCTTACTCAACCACTCAATGGATGGGAGGATACCCGCGTTAAGGTAAAGACGAGCTTAAAGCGGCCGCGACTTCCCCGGCACCAGGGCGGCGAGGCGCACGCGCGCATGCTCGGTCGTGACGAAATCGTCGTCTGCCCGCTCGATCCGCGTCAGGATCTGGCGCTCGTCCGGCCTGCCGACCGGCGCCACAAGCACCCCGCCGTCCACGAGCTGTTCGAGCAGCGCCTCGGGCACCTCGGTCACCGAGCCGTTCAACAGGATCCGGTCGAAAGGCTGATGCCCGCCGAGCCCCGGCAGTCCGTCGAGATTGAACCCCACGACGTTGCTGATCCCGAGTTCCCGCCAGCACTGCTGTGCGGCATGCGCAAGCTCCTTGTGGCGCTCCACCGTGAATACGCGCTTGGCCATCCGCGCGAGGAGCGCCGCCGAATACCCTGACCCCGTGCCGACTTCGAGCACCTTCGCCGTCCCCTGCGGATCAAGCAACATCAGCATACTCGCCAGGATCGTCGGCGACGTAATGCTCTGCCCGCACCCGATGGGCAGCGACCCCTCGCGGTAGGCATATTCGGCATGCGATTGCGGAATGAACACCTCATGCGGTACCGCCTCGAAGGCGCGCAGGATGTCGGGCTGTGTCACGCCGTGCTGGCGCAGGTTCAGGATCAGGTTGGCCCGGGCCGTCTGGATGTCGTCGAAGGCGCCGGTACCGTCATCGCTCATTGTGCGACCTTTTGCCGGGACCCGAGCCGCACCTCCAGTCTTGCCGCCATGTCCTCGTCGGTCTGCTGCAACTTCAGGGGCGTCACGGTGATTGCGTAGTCATGCTGCACCACATGAAAATCATGAAGCGGGTTCAACGGCAATGGCGTTTCCGGAATCGCGATAAAGAACCGGCCCGCATTGCGGCTGGGGTAGTATTTGAACGGCGAGGTCGCGAAGCGCTGATGCGTCACCACGCGAACCTCCGGCGCGTCCCCGGACCGGTGCTGGGGGAAATTGACGTTGTAGAACACGTCGTCCCCGTCATGCTCGGCCACGAGCGCCCGCACGACCTCCGCGCCGTAGGTCCTTGCCGGCGTCCAGTCGACCTTGTGCTCTTCGTCGAAATCGACAGCCTGGCTCATCGCGATCCCGATGGCACCCTGCAGCGCCCCTTCGCGTGCCCCGCCCATCGTTCCCGAGCAGTGAATGAGATCGCCCAGGTTCTGCCCCTGGTTCACGCCCGACAGGACAATGTCCGGCTTGTGATCGCCGAGAAGGTGCGTGCAGCCGACGACGATACAGTCCGCGGGACTGCCCTTGAGCGCAAAAACCCGCGTACCGCGTTCCTCCAGGGTCAGTTCGCGCCCGAATGTCATGCGGTGCCCGGCCCCGCTCTGGTTGCCGTCGGGCGCAACCACCCACACATCGTCGCTGATTTCGGCGGCAATCGCCTGCATGACCGCGATGCCCGGCGCATCCACACCGTCGTCGTTGGTGATCAGGACGCGCGGGTTCGCGATCATGGCGCCGGCTCGATGATCTCTTTGCCGCCCATATAGGGCTGCAGGACGGCCGGAATGCGGATGGCACCATCCTGCTCCTGGTAGTTTTCCATCACTGCGATCAGCGCGCGCCCAACGGCGACGCCCGAACCGTTGAGCGTATGCACGTACTCGGTCTTGCCCTCGCTATCGCGATACCGCGCATTCATGCGCCGCGCCTGCCAGTCGCCGGCCACCGAGACGGAGGATATCTCGCGATAGGTGTTCTGCCCCGGAAGCCATGCCTCGATGTCGAACGTGCGCGCCATGGTCGAGCCCATGTCGCCCGCGCACAGCCGCATCACGCGATAGGGAATGTCGAGCTTCTGCATCACCGTTTCGGCACAGCCGAGCATGCGCTCGTGTTCCTCGTCGGACTTGTCCGGCGTGGTGACCGCGACCATTTCCACCTTGTTGAACTGGTGCTGGCGCAGCATCCCGCGCGTATCGCGGCCCGCGGCCCCCGCTTCCGCACGGAAGCACGGCGTCAGTGCCGTGAAGCGCAACGGCAGCTCATCCGCCTCCATGATGCTCTCGCGCACCAGGTTGGTCAGCGGCACCTCCGATGTCGGCAACAGCCAGCGCCCGTCCACGGTCTCGAAGGCATCCTCGTGGAACTTGGGCAACTGCCCCGTCCCGTAGAGCGCCTGGGGCTTCAGCAAGAGCGGCGGCACCACCTCCGTGAAACCATGCTCGTTGACGTGCGTATCGAGCATGAATTGCCCCAACGCCCGCTCGAGCCGCGCCAGCTGCCCCTTGACCACGACGAAGCGCGAGCCGGCCATCTTCGCGGCCGTCTCGAAATCGAGCTCCCCGAGCGCCTCGCCCAGCTCGTAGTGTTCCCTGGGCGCAAAGTTGAACCGGTTCGTCTCACCGTAGTGTCCGCGCGCGACATTGTCGGTCTCGTCCGCTCCGTCCGGCACGTCGTCACGCAGCATGTTCGGCAGAACGGCCAAAGCGTCGCTGAGCTTGTCGGTCAGCTCGCGCTCGCGCTCCTCGCCGCTGCGCACCTGCTCCTTGAGGTCGGCCACTTCGCTCATGAGCTGCTGTGCCCGGTCCTCGTCGCCGGAAGCCTTGGCCTGGCCGATCTGCTTGGACGAGGCGTTGCGCTTCTCCTGCGCCTCGTTCAGCGCGGCAACGACCTGCCGGCGCTCCTCGTCGACGGCCAGAATGTTTGCGGATTCCGGTGTCATGCCGCGACGTTCGAGAGCGGCGTCAAACGCGGCAGCGTTCGCACGAATCCATTTGATATCAAACATGAACCGGTTCGGTTTCCCGACCCCTAGCTAGATGGCTCTTCGGCTTCCCTCTGCGCGCGGCGGCGCTCGACCAACCGCACCGAAAGGATGGAAACCTCGTAGAGCAGCAACAATGGCAGGGCAAGGCCCATTTGGGAAATGGGATCGGGCGGCGTCAGGAACGCCGCCACCAGCAGCACCGCGACGATGGCGTACTTGCGCCACGTCTTGAGATTGCCGCTGTCGATCAGTTCGATGCTGGCGAGCAGCGTCAGGATCACCGGCAACTGGAAGCAGATCCCGAACGCCAGCAGCAGCGTCATGATCAGCCCCAGATACTCGGAGACGCGCGGCAGCATCTCGATCGTCGCCGTGCCGGGGCCGCTCACTTCCTGCGACAGGAAGAAACTCAAAGCCAACGGCAGCACGCCGTAGTACATCACCGCCGCACCCGCGACGAACAGCACCGGCGTCGCCACCAGATACGGCAGGAACGCCTTGCGCTCCTTGCGATACAGTCCCGGCGCCACGAACGCGTATACCTGTGTCGCGATCACCGGAAACGCGAGGAAGATGGCCGCGAACAGCGCCACCGACAGCTTGGTGAAGAAGAACTCCTGCGGCGCGGTATAGATCAGGCGTACGGCCTCGATCCCGCCGGCAGCCCTCTCGAACGGCCCGAGCAGAAACAGAAAAATCTGGTCGGCAACGAAGAAACACCCGACGAACAGCACGGCAATCGCCCCGAGCGCATAGATGAGCCGCTTGCGCAACTCGGTCAGATGCTCGATCAACGGGGCTTCCGTACCGGCGAGCTCGTCCTGCTCCTCGTCGGCGGTGCTGTCTTCGATCTTGTTAGGCGCGTTCATGAGCTCGACGCCTTGCTGCCGGTCCGCGACGCCTGCTTCGAAGCCGGCGCGGACTTGGTGGTCGCGCCACCCTTGCCGGTCGAGCGCGAACTGCCGCTGCTACCCGAACTGCTCGCGGTCGCCTTCGCCGCCTTGCCCGCCCCGCTCTTGGACTTCGTACCCGACGCTGTTCTGGACGTGGTTGTGCTGCCCGAAGCGCCGGACGACGCAGGTGATGGCTTTGAAGTTCCCGATTTCGCGGCGGCACCCTTTGCCGTCGACGCGCCCGACTTGCCGGCCGCTGCCTTGGTGCTCTTGCTCGAAGCGGTAGCGGTACCACTGTTGCCTGAGGCGGCCTTGCTGCTCGACGGCTTCGACTTGGTGGATTTGGACGAGGTAGCCTTGGAACTCTTGGTGCCGCGCGATGCTGCACCGCCTGCCTTCGCACTGCTGCTGGAGGCGGTTCCCTTCTTGGCGGTGCTGCCCGTCGATTTCGCCCCGGACTTGGCCGTAGTCTTGGACGACCCGCTCCCGCCGGTCTCCTCAGGCGCAGCGGCAGCGGTTTCATCCGTTTCGGCCGCGTTCACCGCTGCTTCTTCGGCCGCCTTGCTGGCGTTGGCTTCCTTCGCCCGGGTCACCGAAGCCGCCATGCTGGCTCGCGCGGCCTCGCCGGCATCCGTTTCGCCGGCCTTGGTCTCGGTGACTGCCTTGATCTCGTCGTAGACGCTTTCGGAATCCGGATCGGTCGGCTTCAACGTGCCACTCGGCTGGACGCCGGAGGGCGTCATCTTGTTGAATTCGCTCTCGATGTCGGAGCGTGTTTGGGCAAGCGGCTGCGTGATCGACTTCTTGACGTCCTTGACGTCATCGATCGCGGCGACCTTGTTGAGTTCCTTGCGGAAATCGTTGCCCATCCGCCGGACCTGCCCGGCGACCTGCCCGACGCGACGCAAAAGACCCGGCAAATCCCGCGGACCGACGATAATCAACGCCGCCGCAGCAATGACCAGCATCTCCGGCCAACCGATGCTCAGCATGAGAGTCCCTCAGGCCGGAAACAAAAGCCCGGCCAACGTGCCTGAGTGTTACGCGTCCTTGCGCTCTTTGCTCGACGTCGAGGTCGAACTCGAAGCCGTTTCCTTTTCGGAATCGGACTGCTGCCCCTCGATCTCTTGGACGGGCTTTTCGTCCTCGTCCTTCATGCCCTTCTGGAAGGCTCTGATGCCGGAGGCGACTTCACCCATCATGCCCGAAATCTTGCCACGGCCAAACAGCAGCAAGACGGCCACGACGACGATGAGGATTCCCCAGGGTCCCGGATTCATTTATGCAATCTCCACTTTGAACGGGCCAGCTCTGGCCGGTCGTCTCTACTCACAAATATGGTCAATCAGGATCGAACACAAGGATATGTTCGGGGTTCAGCCTCAGCACGACGTCGTGCCCGACCTTGAGCGCGCCATCCGATGGCTGCCTGACCCTGACCGGTCTTTCGACACCCTCGACCAACACTTCGCAGATGTCGATACCCAGTGCTCCGCGCTTCGAGACAATTCGCCCCGGCGTCCCCGACCCCTCGCGCAGCATTTCCACGGCGCCGACCGGCCTGATGCCGATTACGACCTCTTCGCCGTCCCGCCGGCCCGGCGTCGCGACCGTGCCGAGCGGCGTCGCCACAGCTTCGGAGTGTACGGTGCAGGGGATTTCGCTAAGAGGCGACAGGAAGCGGGCTGCTGCGAGATCGACCGGTGCGCGGTAAAGCGCGCTGGCTGTATCGATCTGCAGGATGCGCCCTTCGCGCAGCAGGGCCACCCGGTCGCCCAACAGCATGGCCTCCTCCGGATCGTGCGTGACGATCAGGCTCGTTGCATGCGTCTCGCGCAGCACCGCGAGTGTCTCGCCCCGCACGGTTTCGCGCATGCGCGCATCGAGTCCGGAAAACGGCTCGTCGAGCATGATGATACCGGGACGGGGAGCGATCGTCCGCGCCAGTGCCAGGCGCTGCTGCTGGCCGCCCGAGAGCATGTGCGGATAGTCGTGCTCGCGCCCGGCCAATCCCACACGCTTGAGCGCGGCGAGCGCCTGCTGTTTCGATTGTGTCCGCCCCAGCCCCTTCAGGCCGAAGGTCACGTTCGCCAGCAGGTCGAGATGCGGGAACAGCGCGAAGTCCTGGAACATCAGCCCCACGCCGCGCTTGCCCGGCGGCACGTCGAGACCCGGCTTCGACACCACCTCGTCGTTGATGCGCACCATGCCCGCATTCACGGGCTGGATGCCCGCCGCCACCCGCAGAATGGTCGACTTCCCGGAGCCGGATTCACCCAGAAGACACACGATTTCGCCAGGCGTGAGCGACAGGTCGAGGGAGTCGAGAACCGTCGTGCCGCCGAAACGCACACTCACATCCTCGAAGGTCAAGGCCGCGGCAAAGCTGACCCCCGCGGTACCGCGCGCGCCCCAATCCTGACTGCCGGCCGGCCGCCGGGACGGCTGGCGCACCGCGTCGGCGGTCATTCGCCGTCCTCGCCATCCTCCGGCGGCTTGTCCTCACCGTCGGTATCGTCCGGATCGAGCGGGTCCTCGTCCTCGCGCAACGGCCCGTCGAAGGGCAACGGCACCTGCAGGTCGGGCGGCAGCCGATTGGACAGGAGCCCTGCCCCCTTCAACTCCTCAAGCCCCGGCAAATCGCCGAGACTTTCCAGCCCGAAATGGTCGAGAAACGCCTCCGTCGTGCCATAGGTCACCGGCCGTCCCGGCGTCCGCCGCCGCCCGCGCATGCGTATCCAGCCCGCTTCGAGGAGCGTGTCTATCGTTCCTTTGCCCGTCGCCACACCGCGGAGTTCCTCGATCTCGGCACGGGTCGTCGGCTGGTGATAGGCGATGATCGAGAGCGTCTCGAGCGCCGCCCGCGTCATCGGCTTGCTTTCATTTTCCTCGCGGCGCAGCAGGAACGCCAGGTCCGATGCGGTTCGGAAAGCCCACTTCTCGCCGCGCTTGACCAGGTTCACGCCGCTCGTCTCGTAGCGGCGCTGCAACTCGGCGAACAGGGCCTCGATGTCGGCGTTGTCGCTAAGGAACGGGCGAACGTCATCCTCGGCCACCGGCTCGCTCGACGCAAAGACGAGCGCTTCGATGACACGCAGATTGCGTTCCTCGAGTTCCCGGATTTCGCCCGGATCGGTGTCCATCTCGGCAGCCTGACTACTCATTCGCGTAACCAGCGGCTGTTGTATCGGTTTTCCGGCGGCGCAGATAGAGCGGGCCGAAGGCGGCGTTCTGCCGCAACTCCACATGGCCCTGCCGCACCAGCTCGAGGCTCGCACTGAAGGTCGACGCCATCACGGTCCGGCGTTCATCTGCCCCCGCCAGGTATTCCGCCAGGTAGGTATCGAGCGGCACCCAGTCCATCCTGTCCCCTATCAGTCGCTGCAGGATCTCGCGTGCGTCCTGAAGGCCCATGACGTTGCGCGCCGCCGGCGTATAGTCCTCCTCGATACCGCGCTCGCGCTGGGTGGCATACGCCTTGAGCAGTTCATACAGCGAGGCCTGCCAGTACTGCGTGCGCTGCACGCTGACGGGCTCGGGCATGCCGCGGGCAAAAACCTGGTGGCCCAGCCGCGCGCGATTGATGAGCTGCTCGCCCGCCGTGCGCATGGCCTCGAGGCGCTTCAGGCGGTGCTGCAGCATCGCCGCCATCATCTCGCCGCTGGGCTCGTCGTCCGAGGGCGTCTCGGGCACCATCAACCGGCTCTTGAGATAGGCCAGCCACGCCGCCATCACCAGGTAGTCGGCGGCGATTTCGATGCGCTTCTGGCGCACCTTTTCGATGAAACCGAGATACTGCTCGGCGAGCGCCAGCACGGAAACGTTCGCGAGGTCCACCTTCTGCCGGCGCGCGAGCTCGAGCAGCAGGTCGAGCGGACCTTCATAGCCCTTGACATCGACATACATGACTTCGTCGCTGCCGCCGCCATCGGGCGCTGCATCTTCAGCGAACCAGTCTTTCTGAGAATCGACCATTGCAGGCCCGGCGACCCCTTGAAACCAACACATCACCATTGCCGGTGCCTGCCGAAGCGTCAAGGCTGTTCGCCCGGCAGTCCCCGGCCCAGAATGTGTTCAGGCCGATCAGTTCGTACGAACGAAGCAGTCGCCGCCAGCCTGCTTGATGCTGTTGCACGTCGAGTTGGCTGATTCCAGCGAGTTGGCCGGCATGCGCACTCGGAAGAACACGCCGCGATCGTCGAGATCGACCCGCTGAATCTCAAGCTGGCTCTCGCCCAGAAGGTCCGCATACTGAGAACGCAACGTGGTCACGGTATCCTGGGCCGCCTCTTCCGACCGCTGCGATGACAGCTGCACATAGGCCGCAGCATTCGTCGTTGCCGGCGCGGAGGTCGAGGAAGCCGGCGCCGTTGCACCCGCGTTGGCCGTTTCCGCACCGGATGACTGGTTCGATGTTGCCGTATCGCCGGTCGCATCCGCCGCAAGGCTGGCAATCAGGTCGACCGCCTGGTCATTGCCGGTGTTTGTCGTGGCCGCCGTCCCCGCATTCGTGGTCTGCGTCGCCGCGGTCGGACGATCGCCGATGCGCGGCCGTGGCATCGGCGGCACAGCCGCATCGGATGCCGTCTCGGTCGCACCGGCCGCATCACCGGTCTGCGCGGCGCTGCCAGCATCGGCCGCGGCACCGGCATCAGCCGAGGCCACTTCCATCGTGCCGGTCGTTGTCGTCTCGATCGGTTGGTCCGCAAGCTCGGTCGCCGCCGTCTGTGAATCCTCCGGCAGGTCCGGCACGTTCGGCCTGTCGACCGGCAGCTCCTCGCTGCCCGCCACGGTGCTCTCGTCGCCCCGCACGATCGTGCCGTCGGGCCGGACGGTCACTGTCCGAACCGTGCGATTGACCAGTCCGTTGCTGGCATTCGCCGCCGGGTTCTCCGCGCTTATCACGCGGCTGACGTCGCTCCCGCTGGTCACCTCGCCGGCCGATGCACCGGCCGTCTGGTCGCGCGAAACGAGTTGCTCGGTGTTGCCGACCTCGGCATTGCCCTCGAGATCATCGAAGACCACCGAAGAGCTGCCCGCTTCAGCCTCGGCCGTACTCGAATCCTCAGGTGGCGGGGTCCGGGCCGGTTCCGCCTCCGCCGAGAGCACAGGCGCCTCGGACTCTGGCCCCGGCTGCATGCCGAACATCCAGTAAAGACCGGTACCGACTGCGATCAGCAATGCCGCCGCAATGCCGGGCCCGACAAGCCGCTGCCACAGCGAGCGCCGCGGCCGCTCTGCCGGATCGGCACGCAACTCGTCATCGCTCTCGTAAGGGGGCTCATCGCCCCCGTGTTGCGGCGCATCGAAATTTGGTTCGGAAACCGCGGCAGCAGAAGCCGCCCCGGCTCCGGCCGCCGGCGCGACGGCGGGCTCGGACCCGCCCTGCCGCGCAGTCTCCTCGAACGCGGGCTCCGCCCGCTGCGGCACGTCGCTGCGCGTGGGCCGCTCCCCATGCACGGACGACGTCGCTGCCATGATCGCGGCCTCCGCCGCGCTCGCCGCGCCACTGACTTCATCGTCGTTGCCGCGATCCTTGGCAAAAACCGGCTCCTGCCGCTCCTCTGCCTGCTGGCGCGGCCCGCTCTGCTGCCGGTCTGCCGACTGTGCAGGGGGATCGGTCTCCGGCGCAACCCCCAGAGTGACCGCCTCACCGATCAGGCTCTCGATATCGTCGAGCGGATCGCTTTTGCCCGTCTCCTGTGCCGGTTCCGCATTGGCGCCGGTCATCCCGAAAACAGGCGGCACATCGAAATTGTCGGAATTGTCGTCCGACTCCGCCTCCGGCTCGCGGGTCTCGGGCTCAGTCCGCGGTTCATAACGCGAAGGCTGAGGCTCGGGCGCCTCGGCCGGGCGTGAACTCTCCAGCTGCGAGGCGATCAACTCGCCCAGCGGATCGTCATCACCGTTGCCGTAGGGACTGGTTTCTGCCTCGTCAGCAGCCTCCGGCATGGCGGGCTCCTGCGCCCCGGTATCGCCTTCAGGCGCGTGTGGCGCCGGCTCCTGCGGGGCGGGCTCCGGCCGCTCCGCACTACGCCAGTCCGACAGCGTCGGTTCGGACTCCGGGGCCTCGGGTTGCTCCGTCCGCCAATCGCTCGGCATCGAATACTTCTGGTCTTCCTCTTCCTGCAGTGCGGACACGCGTGAATCCGGATTGCGGAAAGTCGGCGCGAACCTCGGCACCGGCCGGTCGCCGAAATCGTCGTCGTAATCGTACATCGCGTCACCACGCTCCGGATCGAGCCGGTCGCTGGGCGACGATGTCGATGCAGCCTGGGGGGCGCGGGAATGCTCGTCCGCCGATTGCACAGCGTCCGACGCGGCTTGGGAAGCCGTTACTTCCTGCCCGGCTTGGGCCTGGTCGCCTTGGTCTTCCGACTTCTTTTCCGGTTCCGGTTCGCCCCGTGCGTCATCGGCCATGAGACGGGCCAGCTCCGCGATCAGGTCGTCGGGCGAGTTATCATCGTCGGAATTACGCGACATGTTCGCAGTATCCATGTACGGGCGCTTTTTCTTTCTTTCAGGATCGCTCCCCAGCACCGGCGATCGTCCACATCATTGTGCCTGAATTATGAAAGTTCTTTCGGCGCCGAAACCCCCAATATCGCCAGTCCGCTTTGCAGCACCTGACGCACGGCAAAAACAAGACCGAGTCTAGCTAAGGTTAACGTCAAACGATCCTGGTTAACAAACCGTAATTCCGGCTTTTCCTTCCCCTTCGCCCAGAACGCATGGAACGCGGCAGCCAGTTCGTGCAGGTAGAAAGCCACTCGATGCGGCTCGTGCGCCTTCGCCGCGCCGGCGACGATCCGCGGCCACTGGCCAACCAGCTTGACCAGCTCCATTTCCTCCGGCGTCCTTATTTCACTCAGGTCGGCATTGCGCAGCGCCTCTTCGGACAGATCGAGAGCCGGCGCGTCGCGCTCCGCGGTGCGGAACACCGAGCACGCCCGCGCGTGTGCGTACTGCACATAGAAAACGGGATTGTCGCGCGTCTGCTCCTTCACCAGCGCGAAGTCGAAGTCGAGCTGTGCGTCGTTCCGCCGGAACAACAGCATGAACCGCACGGCGTCCGGTCCCACTTCGTCGACGACCTCGGCGAGTGTGACCAGGTCGCCCGAGCGCTTGGACATCTTTACGGGCTCACCGTGCCGCAGCAGCCGCACGAGCTGGCAGATACGCACGTCGATACCCGCCTCGCCTTCCGAGATGGCTTTAACCGCTGCCTGTAACCGCTTGACGTACCCTGCGTGATCGGCCCCGAGCACAATCACCTGCTCATTGAACCCGCGCAGATACTTGTCGCGGTGGTAGGCAATATCCGAGGCGAAATAGGCATACGTACCATCGGATTTCACCAGCGCACGGTCCGTGTCATCGCCGAACTCGGTGGCGCGGAACAGCGTCTGCTCGCGGTCCTCCCAGTCCTCGGGCGCCTTCCCCTTGGGCGGATCGAGCTTTCCCTGGTAGACGAGCCCTCTTGTGCGCAGCCAGTCGAGCATGAGGTCAATCGGCCCGCCCTGCTCGTGCAGCGACCTTTCGGAGAAGAATACCTCGTGCTCCACTCCGAGTTTGGCGAGGTCCGCCTTGATCAATTCGAGCATCGCCGCAAGCACGCGTTCCTTGACGAGCGGCAGCCACTCGGCTTCCGGCTTGTCCTTCAGGCTGTCGCCGAACTCGTCCGCCAGCGCCTGGCCCACGGGCTTGAGGTAGTCGCCGGGATAGAGCCCCGACGGGATCGCGCCGATCTCCTCGCCCAGCGCCTCGCGGTACCGCAGGAAGACCGACTGCGCCAGCACGTCCACCTGCGCACCCGCGTCGTTGATGTAGTACTCGCGCGTAACGTCATACCCGCAATACGCCATCAGCGAGGCCAGCGCGTCGCCATAGACGGCTCCGCGCGTGTGCCCCACATGCATCGGGCCGGTCGGGTTGGCCGACACGTACTCGACGTTCACCTTCGCCCCCTGGCCGATGTCGCGGCGCCCGAAGGCGTCACCCTCGGTCAGAACGGACCCGAGCATGCGCTGCCAGATGGCATTGGTGAGGCGGAAATTGAGAAAGCCGGGCCCCGCCACCTCCACGGACGCGACATCCGCATCATCCGCGAAGGATTCCGCCAGTTCCGTCGCGATCTCGCGCGGATTGCGTCCCAGCGGCTTGGCGATCACCATGGCCGCATTGGTCGACAAATCCCCGTGCCCGGGGTCGCGGGGCGGCTCGACGACGATCTTGTCCAAGAGCGGCGGCAACCGGTCATCATCGGGAAAAAGAGCGGAAAGCGCATTCAGCACGCGTTCCGAGAAGATGGCAAAAACGTCCATACCGTCCTGTCCGTAGGAGAATTCGGGTTGCGGTTAGCGGAATTCGGGGCGAGCGTCAAACAAACGCGCATAGAGGTCGAGCGCGTAGGGGGCGGTCATTCCGGCCACGAAGTCGCACACGATCCGCGCCCGCTTGCCCAGCTCGGTCGCGTTTTCCGCGGCCGTGCCCCAGCGCCCCGGCAGGTCGCACGTCTCGTTGAGGTGGTCGAACAGCGCCGCCACGACGTCCTGTCCGCGCCGCACGTGCACCATCACTTCTTCCGAGCGATAGACGGTGCGGAACATGTAGCGCTTGAGCCGGGCCTCGTCGCCGGCCAGCCCGCCGGAGAACACGATCAGCGTTTCACCCGCATGCCGCACGTCGGCGACGCTTTGCGGCGCGGCGGCCTCGATCCGCGCGGCGCTGGCGCCGATCACGTCCTCGATCATGCGGGTGATCAGCCGGCGCTGGATTTCATGCGTTTGCCGCGCCCGCTCGATGTCCGGCCAGCGGTCCAGCACCTCACGCAGGTCGGCCGGCTCCACGATTCCCGCCCGGATTGCGTCGTCGATGTCATGCGCGTTGTAGGCGATGTCGTCGGCGATCGCCGCCGCCTGCGCCTCGAGGCTGGCATGCGTGGCGATTTCGAGATCGCTCACCGCCGGAATGCTCGTCAATCCCGTGGGCAGCCCTTCCTCGGCATACTTGCCCGCCGGTGTCCCGTCATCGTTCGTCAGCGGCCCGTTGTGCTTGAGGATGCCCTCGAGCGTCTCCCATGTCAGGTTCAGCCCGTCATGCTCGGCATAGCGGTTCTCGAGCCGCGTCACCGTCCTGAGCGCCTGAATGTTGTGATCGAACCCGCCCCATGCCTTCATGCGCTCGTCGAGCACCCGCTCCCCGGCGTGCCCGAACGGCGTGTGCCCCAGGTCGTGCGCCAGCGCCACGGCTTCCGCCAGGTCCTCGTTCAGCCCGAGCGCCCGCGCGATGGAGCGCGCGATCTGCGACACCTCCAGCGTATGCGTCAGCCGCGTGCGGAAGTGCTGCCCCTCGTGATGCAGGAACACCTGCGTCTTGTGCTGCAGCCGCCGGAACGCCGTCGAATGGATGATCCGGTCCCGGTCACGCTGGAATTCCGAGCGTGTCGGGCTTGCCTCCGGCTCGAACAGGCGCCCGCGCGAGGCGTCGGAACGTGAGGCGTATGGCGCGCGCTCATGCATGGTGGAGAAAATGAACCCTTTTCTTCGCCGCCCCGGCTTCCTATTTTATCACGCAGTACAACGCCCATGGCGGCACGAGAGGTTTTGGCATGTCCGACACTGCAATAGCACCGAACGACGTCGTTTTGACAGAGCGCGCAGCCAAGCGGATCACGAAAATCCTGGCGAACGAGCCCGAGGGCAGCGTTCTGCGCATCTCCATCGCCGGCGGCGGCTGTTCCGGGTTCCAGTACGAGTACAATCTGGTCCAGGAAACACCGTCCGATGACGACCTCGTCCTGACACGCGACGACGCAACGGTGCTCATCGATTCGCTGTCGCTCGAATTCATGGGCGGTGCCGAGATCGATTTCGTCGACGACCTGATCGGCCAGTCCTTCCAGATCAAGAACCCCAATGCCGTCGCTTCCTGCGGCTGCGGCACGAGTTTTTCCGTTTGATCGGACCTGAAACGCCCCCGGGCTCCCGCTACTCCCCGCGCAGCCCGGCGGTCACCAGCGCCCGGTCGAACAGGCCGCGCCGGTCCGGCACCAAGTGCACGACCTCGTAGTCGCGCGCACCCAGTTCTTCCAGGAAGTCCGGCAACAGCTCCGCGGTACGCGCCTGGATGTCGTGGAACAGCACGATCCCCTTGCCCTCGGCCTCCAGCCGCTCGAGCGTGTGTGTCAGCACCTCGCCGGGCGTTCTATCCGTGTAATCCTTGGAATCGATGTCGACGTCCAGCACCACCATGTGCTCGTCCGACAGGCTGACCCGCAGCGCGCGCGTTTCCGACAGATAGGGAAAGCGAAAGAACGGCGAAGGATGCGTGCCGATCGGCGCAAGCGCACCGGCGGCAGCATGGTACCCGGCGTTCACGCTGGTCATCGCCGCATTGACGGATTCCGCGGCGAGGTCCGTGTGGTCGTTAGTGTGCGTGCCGACGGTATGCCCGCGCAGCGCCACATCCTGCAGGACCTCCGGGTGCGCCCGCGCCATCTGGCCAACGGTGAAAAACGTCGCCTTCACCGCCGCCTCGTCCAGCGCGTCGAGAATGCGCGGCGTGTAGGTCGGGCTCGGCCCGTCGTCGAAGGTCAGGACAACCTCGCCGTCGCGCAGCGCGATATCCTCCTCGCTGGCGACATGCAGTGTCCGCCCCGTGATGTCGGTGTACTCGTACGCCGCGCGCATTACCGGCGCGTCCTCCTGGGCCAGATACGCGCTGACCGCCGCCCGCGCCTTCTCCGGTTCATCCTCCGGTATCCGCTGCGGCGGCTTTGCACACGCCGCCAGGATGAAACTCAGACCGACCGCGGCGACAACCGCCTGCCATACCCGCACAACACCAATCCTCGCCCCCATTCATGGTGAGCGAAGTGTTGACGAACATGGTTAACATCGTCCTTCCACGCGCGGAAAACGCGACCACTCTAGTACAGCACCACGGACCGGATCGCTTCCCCGTCATGCATCAGATCGAAGCCGGTGTTGATCTCGTCCAGCGAAAGCGTATGCGTGATCATCGGGTCGATCTCGATCTTGCCCTGCATGTACCACTCGACGATTCGCGGCACGTCGGTGCGCCCGCGCGCGCCGCCGAAGGCGCTTCCGCGCCACACGCGGCCGGTAACGAGCTGGAAGGGACGCGTGGAGATCTCCTGCCCGGCGCCGGCGACGCCGATGATGATGGACTCGCCCCACCCCTTGTGGCAGCACTCCAGCGCCGAGCGCATGACATTGACGTTGCCGATGCACTCGAAGGAGTAGTCGACGCCGCCATCGGTCAGGTCGA
>CAZNHG010000046.1:0-15812 GCA_964572555.1 uncultured Devosiaceae bacterium
CTGATCGTGCCGTCGGAGATCTCCTCGAGGACCGCGATCATGCGCAGCAATGTGGACTTGCCGCACCCCGACGGGCCGACGAGGACGAGGAACTCGCCCTCGTTGATCTCGAGATTGAGATCGTCGATGACCTCGACCGACCCGTAGGCCTTCTTGACGTTTCTCAGGCTCAGACCCGACATGAACGCTTGTCCTCCTTGGAACTCACTTCAACCCGCTCATCGCGATGCCGCGGATGATCAGCTTCTGGAATATAATGAAGAACACCACGACCGGCACGATCGACAGAACGCTCATGGCGAACATCTGTCCGTAGGCCGACTGGCTCTCCTGGTCGATGAACAGGCGCAGCGCCAGCGGCACGGTGTAGTTCTGGATGTCGTTGAGATAGATGAGCGGTGCCAGGAAGTCCTCCCACACCCAGATGAACGAGAAGATCGCCGCCGTCGCCATCGCGGGTAGCGACAGCGGCAGCACGATGGCCCAGTAGATCTTGAACGGCGAGCACCCGTCGATCATCGCCGCCTCGTCGAGCTCCCGGGGAAGCTGGCGGAAGAACTGGATCATCAGGAAGGTGAAGAACGCGTCCGAGGCGAGGAACTTCGGCAGGATGAGCGGCCAGTACGTATCGACCATGCCCAGCTGGTCGAACAGCACGTATTGCGGGATGAGCACGACATGGTACGGGATCATCAGCGTCATCATCATGAGCGCGAACCAGAACTTGCGCCCCGTGAATTCCAGCCGCGCGAAGGCGTAGGCCGCGAACGAGCACGATATAAGGTTCCCGATGACGCTCAGAATGGTGACGAAGGCCGAATTGAGATAGAAGCGCGAGAAGCTGATCTGCAGCGCCTCCCAACCCTTGGGGTAGTTTTCCCAGTGCAGGACCGAGGGCAGCAGCGACAACCGGCCGAAAATCTCGTGGTCCGGCTTGAGCGAACTCGCCACCATCCACAACAGCGGATAGACCATGATGAAGGCGAAGATCAGCAGGAACACGTGTTTGAGGAGCCGTGCCCGCGCTTCGCGCTTGCGGCGCTGTGCGCGGATGCCCGCGGCAACCTCCAGTGCGTCTTCGACCCGTTCGTAGGAAACGCTTGCCTGGGCCATGATCAATCCCTCTCGTTCTCGTAGTAGACCCAGTACTTCGAGCTGAAGAACGCGATCGCCGTGAAGGCCGCGATCACGAGCAGCAGCACCCATGCCAGCGCCGAGGCATAGCCCATGCGGAAGTATCTGAAGGCTTCCTCATAGAGGTAGATCGTGAAGAACAGGAGCGAATCCGCCGGGGCGCCGTTGCCCCCCGAGATCACGAAGGCATTGGTGAAGATTTTGAACGCGTCGATCGTCTGCAGCACGAGATTGAAGAAGATCACCGGTCCCAGCAGCGGCAGGGTGATCGCGAAGAACTTGCGCGGCTTCGACGCCGCGTCGATCTCGGCGGCCTCGTAGAGGTCCTGCGGAATGGCGCGCAGCCCGGCCAGGAAGATCAGCATTGGCGCACCGAACTGCCACACCGCAAGCGTGACGATCGTGTAAAGCGAATAGTCGGGGTTCCCCATCCAGTGGGGACCGTCAATACCGAACACGGCAAGAACCGAGTTGACCACGCCGTTGGCCTCGAACACCTGCCGCCACAGGATGGCGACCGCGATGCTCGCGCCCAGGATCGAGGGCAGATAGTAGATGGCACGGTAAAGCCCGATCCCGCGAATGCCCTTGTCGAGCGCCATCGCGATACCGAGCGCGAAGATCAGCTTGGCCGGGACCGACAGGAAAACGAAGGTGAAGGTGACCCTCATCGACTGCCAGAACCGGTCGTCCCAGGTGAACATGTACTCATAGTTCTCGAGCCCGATCCACTGCGGTGGCGTCAGAATGTCGAACTTCGTGAACGAGAGGAGAAGCGAAGCGAGAATCGGCCCCAGCGCCAGTGCGAAGAAGCCGATCAGCCAGGGCAGCAGGAAGGTGTACCCGGGGATATTGCGCCGTATGAACTTGTTCATGACGTCCCGTCCGTGCCGGAAGCGCTGCCGCCGGAGCGTGAGGCCCCGGCGGCAACGTCAGGAATTGGGCTAGCTTGCCCGGCGAAGAATGGCGTTCGCCTGCTCGACGTAGTCGCGCGCGCCATCCTCGATCGAGGTGCGGCCGAGCAGAACGTCCGTACCCACACGGATATAGGTGTCCGTCACCTCGCCGGCACCCGGGGGCGGCGGGGGCGGCAGCTCGCCGACATGGTTCTGCGCCTCGGTGAAATACTCCACCGATACGCGCTCGGGGTCGGAGAACGAGGGCGCGAGCGCCTCGCGGACTTCCGGCACGGGCGGAATGCCGCGCTCGAGGCCGAGAACCGCCGTCATGTCGGGGTCGTTGACCCAGTCGCTGATGAACGTCGCCGCCATTTCCGGGTTTTCGCTCCGCGCGGACATGGACAGGAACATCGAGGGCTTGATGAACTGGCCCGGCTGCCCGTCGGCCACGTGCGGATACATCGCCGCACCCACCGGATCGGACGAAAGTGACTGTGCGCCCACGACCTGGTTCGACCACAGATAGGACATGGCGGTCGACTGGGTAATCAGGCCCAGCTCGTTCATGTTGGCGTTCACCAGGCTCGCGGTCTGCTCGGCGGCCGGAACGACGCCGGCGTCGCGCATCGACTGCCAATAGGCCCAGTACTCGGCAATCACCTCGGCGGAAATCCCGAACGTGCCGTCCTCGGCGAACAGCGGCATACCGTGCTGGCGGCCCCACACCTCGAGATTGACGTAGTGCAGCGTGTTGTCGTCGGTGCCGAAGGTGCCGTCCGGCGTGGCGTTGGTGATCTCGGTCGCGACCTGCTTGAGATCCTCGTAGGTCCAGGTATAGGGATCGAACTCGATACCCGCCTCTTCGAACATCCGGGTGTTGTACAGGCAGATCTGCGTGTTCGAGCCGATGTTGATCGCATAAAGCTCGCCATCGACCATGCCGCCCGACAACGGACCTTCTTCATAGGTTTCGAGGTCGAGCTGGTTGCCGCGGAATTCCTCCAGCGAATGCAGCGCGCCGCGGCTCACATACTCGTCGAGATAGCGATAGTCCATCTGCACGATGTCGGGCATGTTGCCGCCGGCGGTCTGCGTGGCCAGCTTGGCCCAGTAGTCGCCCCAGCTCACGGTCTCGCCGTTGACGGTGACGCCGTGCTTTTCCTGGAACAGGTCGATCACCTTGAAGGTGCGCTCGTCGCGGCTGGGATTGCCCCACCAGTAGAGCCGAAGGCGGGCGTCCTGAGCGAACGCCGGACCGGAAAGCATGGGCATGGCCGCAGCCGTGCCGGCCCCTGCCATCAATGTACCCAGGAACTTTCTTCGATTGATTTCAGACATATTTATCCTCCCTGATCATGTCTGTGTCGCCTGCGGGAAGGCGTGAGTGGAATCCGGCCTCCTCCAGCCAAATCCCCATATCCGATCATCATCCAGACTGCCGGCACTGTCAATTCACTAACTAGTTAGTCCATTGAAATTGATATGCCGGGGAACCTGCGAAATCCGCTGGAAACCCGGCATCGACGGACAAAAACCAGCTGCCGCGTTCCGACCTGTCTGGGTGTGTATCTTCCTCCCGTCGCAATCGTTTTCGGACCGGGCGGACCACCGGCCGCAGGATTCGAGTCTGCGTCACACACGCGGCTCGCTCCCTTGACGATCTGCCCGCGCCGGCCATGAAAACGATCTCAAAACTACCGCATACCTTCGGTCAGCTTGTCAATCACGTACACTCACCTTCGCTCATCACTTCGGTTCCGTGAGTGTTTTTGATGCCGCTCCAAAATGTCAGCACACCGTCTCGAACCGCTCGACGACCGTGCTCAGCACCTCGTCGCCCGGCCGCATCCACCAGTTGTCCTTGGAGAAGATCTCGACTTCCTGCGCCCCGTGGAAGCCGGCATCCTCGATCGCTACGCGAATGCGCGGC
This sequence comes from uncultured Devosiaceae bacterium, assembly GCA_964572555.1. GTDB lineage: Bacteria > Pseudomonadota > Alphaproteobacteria > Rhizobiales > Devosiaceae > CAZNHG01. Next base: position 3,964 of record CAZNHG010000046.1, read on the forward strand.
AGGTCGATCACCCCGTCCCCCATCATGCCGCGATCGAGCAGCAGATCGGTCGTGGGCACCAGCCAGTCGCAGATGTGATGGGCGTAGATCGCCCCCATCTGCCCGGCCCGGGCGATCTGCTCCTCGAGCTGGGGATCCCACCAGACGTGGTAGACGTCGATCGCCACACCGATCCCCACACCCAGTTCGACACACATGTCGAGCGCCTGCCCCAGCGTGTTCACGCAGGCCCGGTCCGCCGCGTACATCGGATGCAACGGCTCGATGGCCAGCGGCACACCCGCCGAGCGGGCATAGGGCAGAACGCTTGCCAGGCCGTCGGTCACCATCTGCCGTGCCGCCTTGATGTCCTTGGACTGGCCGGGCAACCCGCCGACCACGAGAACCAGGCAGTCCGCGCCAAGCGCCGCCGCCTCGTCTATGGCGCGCTTGTTGTCGTCGATGTTGGCCTGCCGACCCGCGGCATCCTCCGCCGGGAACATGCCGCCCCGGCACAAGCCGGTCACCTGCAGCCCGTTCGAATGAACGATATGGGCCGCTTCCTTGAGACCGATGGCATCGACCTGGTCGCGCCAGGGCGAAATCCCGGTGATCCCGTGCCTCAGGCATCCGTCCACCGCATCGGCAAACCCCCAGGAGCCGCGTGTTGTCGCCATGTTGATCGACAGGCGTCCGTCGAGTGTCATTGCCCTTTTCCTCCTCGAAAATGCGACCACTCAAGAACCTGGAGCTTCCGTTCTGATTCAATCAGAACACAAAATGCTCTAGGGCTGGGTGATGCCGTGCACGGTCATCACCGCGCGCATCCGCGCGGTCGCCAGATCGGGATCCATGAGAACCCGCGCATCGTCCGCCAGGCGGAACAGCTCCGCCAGATGCAGTGTCGAACGCGTCGACTCCTGCCCGCCGATCATGGTGAAATGGTCCTGCAACCCGTTGAGATAGGCGAGAAACACCACGCCGGTCTTGTAGAACCGCGTCGGCGCCTTGAAGATGTGGCGCGACAGGGGAACCGTCGGCGCAAGGATATCGAAGAATTCCTGCTCCCGGCCCGCACCCAGTGCTTCCAGTCCGGCGGACGCCGCCGGCGCGATGGCATCGAATATGCCCAGAAGTGCGTCGGAATAGCCCGCGCCGTCCCCGGCGATCAGCTTGGCGTAGTTGAAATCGTCGCCGGTATACATGCGCACGCCCTCGGGCAGGCGCTGGCGCATGGCGACTTCCTTCTCCTCGGATAGAAGCGAGATCTTGATGCCGTCGACCTTGCCGGCATTGGCCGCGATCACATCGAGCGCGACATCCATCGCCGCCATGTGATCGCTCGACCCCCAATAGCCCTCGAGCGCGGGATCGAACATCTCCCCCAGCCAGTGAATGATCACCGGCTGCTTCACCTGCGACAGGATGGTGTCGTAGACGCGCTTGTAGTCGTCCGGACCCTTCGCTGCCGCCGCCAGCGCCCGGCTCGCCATCAGGATGATGCGCCCGTCATGCGCCTCGATGGCCGCGATCTGCTCCTCGTAGGCCGCGATGATGTCGTCGATGGTGACCTCGGGCCCGGGAACCAGGTGGTCGGTCCCCGCGCCGCAGGCGATCAGCGCATCGTCGCGCCCCTTGGCCTCGGCAAGCGACCGCGCGATCAGCTCGCGCGCCTCGGGCCAGCCCAGCCCCATGCCGCGCTGCGCCGTGTCCATGGATTCGGCCACGCCGAGCCCCAGGTCCCACAGGTGATGACGGAAAGCGAGCGTGCGCTCCCAGTCGATCGACGGGGTCAGCCAGGGATCGCTGTCCGCCAGCGGATCGGCAACCACGTGTGCCGCCGCATAGGAGACGCGATTGAAGCCGGACGCGGGGCGCTTCCGGATTTCGACAGGCGTGTTCTTCACCGTATACGGTGTGACGGACCGGTCGGTTTGAGGCAGGTTCAGCATCGACAGGTTCTCCCCGCTACAGTCCCAGGTCGGGAACGTCGACCCAGCGCCGCTCGGCCCAGGACTTCAGTCCCAGCTCGGCGAGCTGCACGCCCTGTGCGCCGGCCTCGAGCCCGAATTCCCATGGCGCGTCTTCGGCGACGTGCCTGAGGAACATCTCCCATTGCACCTTGAAGCCGTTGTCGGCCGGCCAGTTGTCGGGCACCTCTTCCCAGTCGTCGAAGAAGTTCATGGTCTGCGGCTCATCCGGATTCCACACCGGTTTCGGCGTATTCACCCGGTGCTGGGTCCAGCACTTGTGCAGCCCCGCGACCGCCGAGCCGTGCGTGCCGTCGACCTGGAAGGTGACCAGATCGTCGCGGCGTACGCGCACCGCCCAGCTCGAATTGATATGCGCCACAATCCCGCCCTCGAGTTCGAAGGTCGCGTAGGCCGCATCGTCCGCATCGGCGGTGTAACGTTTGCCCTCCTCGTCGACACGCTCGGGAATGTGCGTCGCGCCGAGGCACGAGACCGCCTTGACCGGCGCAATCGTCTTGTCGAGCACATAACGCCAGTGGCACAGCATATCGATGATGATGCCGCCGGCTTCGGCCTTGCGGTAGTTCCAGCTGGGGCGCTGCGCCGGCTGCCAGTCGCCCTCGAACACCCAGTAGCCGAACTCGCCGCGCACCGACAGAATGTCGCCGAAGAACCCGGAATCGCGCAGCATCTTGAGCTTCATCAGCCCCGGCAGAAACAGCTTGTCCTGCACCACGCCGTGCTTGAGACCGGAGGCTTGTGCTTTTTTCGCGATGTCGACGGCAATGTCGAGATCGTCCGAAGTGGGCTTCTCGCAGTAGATGTGCTTGCCCGCGGCCAGCGCCTTCTCCAAAAGCCCCGCCCGAACCTTGGTCGCGCCGGCGTCGAAGAAGATTTCATCGTCGGGATTGGCGAGCGCCCCCTCGAGATCGTCGGTATAGCGCGCCACACCATGTTTCTCGGCAATGCGCTTGACCTTGTCGAGACTGCGCCCCACCAGGATCGGGTCGACCTCGAGCCGATCGCCGTTCGACAACGCGATGCCACCCTGGTCGCGAATGGCCAGAATCGACCGGACAAGATGCTGATTGTAGCCCATCCGCCCGGTGATACCGTGCATGATGATACCAACGCGCCGCTGCGCCATGGCGAGCCTCCACCCTTGCTCTTAATCTTATAACTATCCAGTTACTTATAAGTGGACGCGTTGCGCGTCAACTGCCGTTTCACGGGAATTTCGCCAGTTGCCATCCGCAACTACGGCGGTGACCGCATGGCGATCCGCCGGGGCGGCACCGGGGATCGGGCGACCGCACGGTGCTTCGTCCCGGCAGGCTCCGCTCACCAACCCCTTGTCCGCAAGCAACTTTGTTCGACGCCGCCCTAGCTGTGTCACGCGCCTGCCCATATCTCGCGGGCATCGAGGCATCGCGCGACAGGCCGCCTGCCGGGCACCATCGTTCACATTTTCGAACTAACCAGTTACTTACTTATTGACAGTCTCGCGGCTCCGGCGCAAACTTTTGCATGTCTGGGCCGGACCTAACGTTCCGGCCGAGGCGTGGAGGATCGCAAAAGGGAGGAGACCATGCGTCTTATCACCAGGACCACGCTTGCCGTGGCAGCCTCGACCTGTGCCTTGATGACTGCCGGCGCGCTTGCGCAGGACGAGGGACAGAGCGACTATCCGTGGCAGCCCGAGCGGCCCATCAACATCATCGTACCGTGGGGAGCCGGCGGCTCGACCGACCAGATCACGCGCGTCACCGCGCCGATCCTGTCCGAGGAACTCGGTGTCGAGATCGTCGTCGTCAACCAGCCCGGCGCCTCGGGTGCCGTGGGTACGCAGGAAGTGCTCAACGCCCCCAAGGACGGTTACACTTGGACGGCCAACGCCATCGCCAACAATGCGACCTATTCGGTCACCGGACTCGTGCCGGAAACCGATATCGACGACTGGCACATCTATCTCTCGATCGCCAACGTACCCGTGGTCGGCGTGCCGAGCGACAGCGAGTTCGAGGATTTCGGCCAGTTGCTCGACGCGTTCAAGGAGCGTGGCGAGGAGATCACCGTTGGCACGGCCGGCGTCACCTCATCGGGCGGCACCGCCATCGCGGCCATCGGCCAGCACGCCGACTTCGACTACAACATGGTGACCTATGACGGCGGCGGACCGGCCGCCATCGCCACCGCCGGCGGCGAGGCCATGGTGACCACCCAGCTCGCGGTCGAGCAGGCCGAGTTGATCCGCGGCGGTCGCCTGCGGGCGCTGGCCGTTCTCAGCGACCAGCCGCTGCAGATCGAGGGAGCCGACCCCATCCCGCCCATCACCGAGTGGCTGCCGGACTTCCCCATCGCGCCGGACTATTTCGGCGTGTTCGTCCCACGCGGCGTGCCGGAAGAAGTCGTCACCACGATGGACACGATCTGGGAGAACGAGGTGATGAACTCGGACGCCATTCGGGACTACGCCGAAAGCAACGGCGCCGTGTTCGCCCCTTCCTACGGCGAGGAGGCCCGCGAGCGCGCCATGCCCATCGTCATCGAGGAGGCCTGTGCCGCCGAACCGCGCGGTCTCGAGGTCAACGACCCCTCGACCATCGGCATCGACTGCGAATCCCGCAGCGAGATGGAGTAGACTGAAAGAACGGACGTCCGGCTCCGGCCGGGCGTCCCCTTCCCGGGACAACGCACCATGGCCGATCAAAGCGACGACACCGACCTCGCGGCCCGCCGCATGAACCGCGCCGACATTGTCAGCAGCGCGGTCTTCATCGTTCTCGGGCTGACCATCGTCTATTTCTCCTGGACCATGCCGCGCCTCGAGATTCGCGGCGTGCACCCGGCAACCGTACCCGGCCTCGTGCCCGGCATGCTGGGCGCTGCCCTCGCGCTGTGCGGTCTCGCGCTCGGCGGCAAGGCCCTCAAGGAGTCCGGTCTTCGCGGAGGCTGGGGCGACGTCCTCGCCCTCCTCAAAACCGACGAGGCCCTGCGCTTCGCCGCGGTCGCGGCGATGACCCTGGTCTATTCGCTGATTCTCGTCGGCACGCTGCCTTTCTGGCTGGCGACGGCCCTGTTCGTGTTCGTCTTCATCGCCGCCTTCGAGGTGTGGATCACCGACACACCGAAGCCGCTTGTCAGAGCGTTGATCTGGGCGGCGGTTCAGGCGGTTATCGTCGCCGTTGTCGTCACGCTCGTTTTCGAACGCGGCTTTCTCGTCCGCCTGCCATAGACGGTTTACAATGTTCGAAGGTCTTCAGCTCCTCATCGGCGGCATCGTTCACTTCCTGAGCTGGCAGGCGTTGTTCAACCTCGCCTGGGCCAGCCTTCTCGGAATCATCATCGGCGCGCTGCCCGGCCTGACCGCCACCATGGGTGTCGCGCTTCTGGTCACGCTCACCTACAAGATGGCGCCGGACCAGGCGATCCTGTGCCTGATGGCGCTCTATCTCGGCGCGATCTATGGCGGCAGCCGCTCCGCCATCCTGCTCGCCATTCCCGGCACGCCGGCGAGCGCGGCGACGACGCTCGATGGCTACCCCCTCGCCAAGGCGGGACGCGCCGGCATGGCCATGGGCATCGCAACGACGTCGTCGGCCCTCGGCACGATCGTGGGCATCTTCTTTCTCGCGCTCATAGCCCCGGTCCTCGCGGAGTTCGCGCTGCGCTTCGGCTCCTACGAATTTTTCTGGCTGGCCCTGTTCGGTGTCCTCATCTCGGGCCGTCTGACGGCCATCGACAACCCCCTCAAGGGCTACATCGCCGGAATCATCGGCCTGCTGTTCGCCATGATCGGCATGGAGAGCCTTCACGCCTATCAGCGCTTCACCTTCGGCATAGGCCAGCTCGGCGGCGGTATCGACCTCATTCCCGCCATGGTCGGCGCCTTCGGCTTCGCCGAGATTCTGGCGGTGATGAAACGCAAGTTCGCCGGCGAGATCGTGCAAAGCGACGACAGGGTCATACCGCGCCTGAGCGACCTCGCGCGCTACTGGCGCACCACCATCCGCTCAGGCATCATCGGCACCATCGCCGGCATCATCCCCGGCGTCGGCGAGGATATCGGCTCCTGGTCGTCCTATGCCGCCGCCCGCCGTGCCAGCAAGGAAAAGGACCAGTTCGGCAAGGGCTCGGTGGAGGGGCTCGTCGCCGCCGAGACCGGCAATTCCGCCGTCATCCCCGGAGCCATGATCCCCACGCTCACCCTGGCCCTGCCCGGTTCTGCAGCGGCGGCCGTGCTCATCGCGGCCATGTACATCCACGGGATCCGCCCCGGCCCCATGATCATGACGGACTCGCCCACCTTCCTTTACCAGGTAGTGGGCATGCTGCTGCTCTCGACCATCGCCATCACCATCTACGGCCTGTCCTTGACAAAACTGCTGGTCAAGGTGCTGCTTGTGCCGCGCGAAAAGCTCATGCCGGTGATCTACGTGCTGTGCGTTGTCGGCTCCTTCGCGATTACCCAGCGCATGTTCGACGTCTACGTGATGATCGCCTTCGGCCTGATCGGATTCGTCCTGCGCGAGATGAAGTACCCCATGGCCCCGCTCGTTCTCGGCATCATCCTGGGTGAGCTGCTCGACGTAAACCTGCGCCGCGGCCTGCAACTGACCAACGGCGATCCCACACCTTTCTTCACCCGCCCGATCAGCGTCACGCTGTTCGTCATCATCGTCATCACCGTGCTGATGAGCCTGCCGGCGGTAAACCGGGCGGTCTCCGCCGGCATGAAGCGACTCGATCCGCGCAAGGGGACGGGATGAGCCCCCCGAAGAGTTCCGCCCGCGCGCGTCCGCGCGACTCCGCCCGCACGCAGGCCGCCATCCTGGCGGCCGCCCGGGCCGAATTCTCCGAGCGCGGCCTCGAGGGTGCGCGCATCGACGCGATCGCCGGGCGTGCGAACACCAACAAGCGCATGCTCTACCACTACTTCGGCAACAAGGACGCGCTCTACTGCCGGGTGCTGACCGACGCCTATCGCGAGATCCGCGCCGGTGAGCGCGCGCTGGAACTCGATCAGTATTCGCCCGAAGAAGCCGTCGAGCGCCTCGTGCGCTTCACCTTCCGGCATTTTCTCGAATGCCCCTGGTTCATCGCCCTTCTGACCAACGAGAACCTGCTGCAGGCGCGCTACATCAAAACCCTGCCCGAGATGCGCGGCTTGCATTCACCACTGGTCGGGCAGTTGCGCACACTCATCGAACGCGGTGGAAACGCAGGCGTATTCCGCACCGACATCGACCCCGTCCAACTCTACATCTCCATTGCCGGACTGGGATACTTTTACGTCTCCAACAACGCCACGCTCTCGGTCATCTTCGCGACCGACCTCGCCGAGCCCGATCGTATTCGCGCCCGCGAGGACCACGCCGTCGAAATGGTCCTCGATCACCTCAAGCTCTGACGAAAGCCGGTCGCGATCCGTCAGGCTCGCACCGAAGCCAGCGTCGTCGCCACCACGTGCGCCTCCCACGTCGCAAGCCGCTTGGGATCGGCCAGCTCGCGGTTGAAGATCGCCGAGAGGGTGTGCTGGTTCGACAGGTAGAAATAACACAGCGCCGCGATTGTCAGGTACACGTTGATCGGGTCGATCCCCTCCTTGAACGTGCCCGCATCCGCCCCGCGCCGCAGAACGTCGGCCAGCTCGGTGACGAAATGCGAATGCATTTCCATCAGGTACTCCGACCCCTTGAGATGTTCGGCACGGTGCAGGTTCTCGGTGTTTAACAGGCTGATGAACTCGGGATGCTCGAGAAAATATCCCCAGGTGAACCGTGCGAGCTCGGACAGGGCTTCCTCGGGCGGCTTGTGCGTCAGGTCGAGATCGTGCTCGGCCGTCCGGATCGCGCGATAGGCTTCCTCCAATACCCGGACATACAGGCCGATCTTGTCACCGAAGTAGTGATAGAGCATGCGCTTGTTCGTGCCCGCGCGCTGCGCGATCGCATCGACGCGCGCCCCGCCGATTCCCTTGTCCGCGAACTCCTTGGTAGCTGCGTCGAGCAGTGCCCGCTGCGTGCGCTCGGGATCCCGCTTTGCGGGCTTGTGCGCGCCGCTCTTGCCACCTCGTTGCCCCTTGGTCTGGACGCCCAAAACGCTCTCCTCCACAAATCTGCCTGCGCTCTTAGAGCATTTTCAGAACAAGTGGATACCACTTGCCCCGTTCGAAAACACGACCGCTCAAGAACTCAAAGCTTCCGTTCTGACTCAATCAGAACGGAAGATGCTCTAGTATAACGGGCATGTCCGGACAATCTCAAACCGGCCGGCAAAGCCGGGCCGATAAACCGCCCTCGCCGCAACGAGGCGCATCGTGACCACGCTGCACAATTCGGGCGACGATCTCCCCGGAACGAACAAAAGAGCCGGCCCCGTTCGCATGAACGGAGCCGGCCACGGCGTCCTCACGGCCCGAAAGCCCTCACATCGGACCGCGTTTCACCGCAATCCATGTCGGTGCGGCAACGCCTCAGGACCGAATACATATCGCACAAGAGCAAGCTTGGCCCCGTCTGAACGAACGGGTTGGGCGGCGCGGGCTGCTAGAGCGTTTTCAGGACAAGTGGACACCACTTGTCCGGTTCGAAAACGCGACCACTCAAGAACTTAGAGCTTCCGTTCTGATTCAATCAGAACGAGAAATGCTCTAGGCGCCCTCCGGCGCGATGGTCGCGAGCCCGGTCAAGACGAGCGCGATGAGATCGGCCTGGCGATGCGTGCCGGTCTTTTGAAAGAGATTGCGCATGTGAAAGGCAACGGTCGTCTGCGATACGCCGAGATCCGCGGCAATCTGGTCAGTCCGCCGCCCCACGGCGAGCGCCCGGGCGACTTCGGTTTCGGTGGGGGTGAGCTCGAACAGGTCGGCCAGGACCGCCCCGGGCACCGCGGGCCGCCGCTCGGGATCGGAGATGAAGACCACCGCCCGGGCTTCGGCGGTTCCCGCGTCCGGCAGGCCGCAGGCGATCAGCAGCAGATCCCGCCGGCCCGACGGGCGGGGTACGGACAGGCTCGCCAGATGGTCGGCACCCGTCTCGCCGGCTGCACAGGCATCGCCGACGAGCGTCCGCAACTCGCCGGCGAGATGAGAGGAGCCCGTGTGGATCGTCGTATCGATGACCAGCCCGTCGCCGGCCTCGTGCACCGCCCGCGCCGCCCGGTTGGCGAATGCGACCCCGTTGCATCCGATGAGCACCACACCGAAGGCAAGAATGTCGAGCACCTGCAATAACCCGGACTTGTCGCCTGCGGTGAAGTCGGGAAGCACCCCTTGCAACTCGGCGATCTCGCCGTGCGCCTTGGCGGTGATCCGCTGGACCTGCCCCAGCCGCGATTCGATGCTGGCCAGCATGAGATCGAAATCGACCGGTTTGACCAGGTAGTCGTCCGCCCCGGCGCGCTTGCCCGAGATGATCTCCTCGCGCTGGCTGAACGCGGTGAGAAACACGAACGGCACATCGGCCAGGTCCGGGCGCTTGCTGCGCAGGATGTCGAGCAGTTCGTAGCCGCCCAGTCGCGGCATCGAGATATCGCACAGAATGAGATCGGGGCTGAGCGTTTCGAGAACACCCAATGCGTCCCTTCCATCCGCCGCCCCGACAGCGTCGTAGCCCGACGCGATCAATTCGTCGACGATGTCCCCGCACAGGTGCGGCTCGTCCTCTACGCACAGAATGACCGGCTTCGTGCCGGCCCCGGTCGTGGGCGCCAATTGCCTGCCCTCCAGCTCTGCGCCCCCCGCAGATCAGATGGCGACTATAGCGGCTTTGCCGCCCGCATGAAACCAACGAAAAAGCTCTGGCCGGACACCGCTACCCTGTCCCCCTTCAAACGGAGGGGGACGTGCACCACGCGCCGTGCAAATGTGATAGCTTCCCGAACACAACAGGGCGGAGACCAACTAAGATGTGGGATTTTTCGGTCGGACGGGCACTGGGCATGATGGGCCAGACTCTGCCGTTCATCGTGCTGCGCATGGCCGTCTATTTCGGCGTCGCCGTCGCCTATGTCCTGGTCACGGGCATGGGCGCAGGCGTCGGCTGGGGCATCGGCGGCTTCGGCGACCCCGACTTTCAGGCCACCACCACCTTCTGGGGCGGTCTGATCGGCTTCGGCATCGTCGGCGCGGTCATGTACTTCCTGCGCGAGTACATTCTTTACATTGTCAAGGCCGGTCATATCGCCGTGCTGGTCAAGCTGATCGACGGCGAACAGATGCCAGGCGGCAATTCCCAGATCAGTTATGCCCGCGAAGTGGTGACCAACCGCTTCGCCCAGGCGAGCGTGCTGTTCGGCGTCGACCAGCTGGTCAAGGGTGTGCTGCGGGCCATCACCGGACTTGTCCGCGGCATCGTCAGCGTCCTGCCGATCCCCGGCGCACAACAGTTCGTCTCGGTCATCCACGCCTTCCTGCGCATCGCCATCGGCTTCGTGGACGAGGTGATTCTCGCCTACATGATCCGCACCGGCTCCACGAACGCCTGGGAATCGGCGCGCGAGGGCGTCGTGCTCTATGCGCAGAACTACAAACCCATGCTCAAGAACGCCGCCTGGCTGGCGATCATCGTTTACGGGCTGTCCTTCGTCGTCTTCCTGATCATGCTGGCCCCGGCCGCCCTGGCGGTCTACCTCATCCCCGGCGCCTGGTCGGCCGGCGGGCTCGTCTTCGCCCTGCTGTTCGCCTGGAGCGTCAAGGCCGCCCTGTTGGAACCTTTCGCCATTACCTGCATGATGCAGGTCTATTTCCAGCAGATCACGGATCAGGTGCCCGATCCGGCATGGGACGCCAAGCTCGAACAGCTCACCAGCAAGTTCGGCAAGCTCAAGGAAAACGCCTTGAACTACGTGCCGCCAAAGGCCGGAAATCAGGGCACGGCCGCTGCCGGTCAGTAGGCACTCCATTACGGGGGCAATGAAATCTAGGGAGCGAAAATCATCATGAAGCGCATCAAACGCTTGGTCCTGTCTCTCGCCTGCGCCGCATTCGGCACGGTAGGCGCACAGGCCGCCGACGACGTCATGGTCGTCTTCGACGGCTCGAACTCGATGTGGGGTCAGATCGACGGCACCGCCAAGATCGAGATCGCCCGCGACGTCATGGGCAACCTGATGGGCGACTGGGTCGCCGACACCAATCTCGGGCTGATGGCCTATGGCCACCGCCGGGAGGGGGACTGCACCGATATCGAGACCATCATTCCGCCCGGCCCCGCCGACCCTGAAGCCTTCATGGCGGAGATCGACGGGATCAGCCCGCGCGGCAAAACCCCGCTCACCTCGGCCATCGAGCAGGCGGCCGAAACCCTCGCCTATCGCGACAATCCGGCCACCGTGGTCGTCATCTCGGACGGCATCGAAAGCTGCGAGCGCGACCCGTGCGCCCTCGCCGGAGATCTCGAGCGTGGCGGCATCGGCTTTACCGCCCATGTCGTCGGATTCGGCCTGTCGGACGAGGAAGACCAGCAGTCCCTCGCCTGCATCGCCGAGGAAACAGGCGGCAAGTTCCTGGCCGCGGACGACGCGGACCAGCTCAGTGCGGCCCTCACCGAAGTCAGTACCGCCGTGGCCGAGCCGGAACCCGAACCGGAGCCTGAACCGGCACCGGAAGTCGCGCTTTCCGCGCCCGAGACCACACTCGCCGGCTCCAGCTTCGATGTCGACTGGTCGAAAACCATAGCCGAGCGCGACTATATCACCATCGTGCCCCTGGGCGCCGACGAGGGGGCCTATACCGATTACGTGCGGGCCGGCAATGACAACCGCTCCCTGCGCGCACCGGCCGATCCCGGCCAGTACGAGGTGCGCTACGTCCTCGAGGAGACCGACCGCACACTCGCCGCGAGACCCATCGAGGTCACCGAACCCGAGGTGAGCGTCTCCGCCCCGGAGACGGCG
>CAZNHG010000047.1:0-15394 GCA_964572555.1 uncultured Devosiaceae bacterium
AGCTCGCTGATATCGCCTTCCGACACGGTGACCATGCGGACACCCGCAAAGGCCAACCGCTTGTAGGTACCGGCGATATCTTCCTGGTCCCGGGAAATGCGGTCGAGCGACTCGGCGAGGACGATGTCGAAGCGGTGCTCCTGTGCGTCCTGCAGCAGGGCCTGGATTCCGGGACGGATCAAGCTCGCGCCGGAGATTGACCGGTCCGAATAGCTGTCAACGACCTGCCATCCTTCGCGTTCGGCGCGTTCGCGGCAGAGGCGGAGCTGGTCCTCGATGGAGGCGTCACGCTGGTTGTCGGAGGAGTAGCGGGCATAAAGTGCAACGGTGGGCATGGCAAAATCCTCGGAGTATCAATGCTCCGAGTTTGAATCCCTTTTGTCGTAAGGGCAAGACTGCAAATCGTGCTGTCTTGTCGCATGTCTCGCCAATGCTCGCAGGATGCTGAGCACCCTGCTGTAAGCGTGGCGCCCTCTGCTTGTGCCTTTGCCCCCTGAACCGCCGGGAGACTTGGTGGATGCCCTTGTGTGCTTCATGCACACAGTGAAGCTGATTAAGCGGGCTGCGGGAAGCGTCTCCATTCCAGTCTGAGCCAATATGCGCCAAGACTAGTGGCTCTCGATGGATTATGTTGGATGCCCAGTACATGGCGCAGCCGCCGCCCCAAATCAATCACACAAGTGAACCGCAGCACCCATTGTTACAGCGATCCCCATATCGGGACCGAACACCTAGGCCGAGTCGGTCCCTGTGCCGCTCGCGGCTTGGCGTAGCAATTGGCCGATATGCGCGAACTGCCCTTCCCGTTCTTTCGTCCAGGGATCCAATGGATTAAGCGCGAGGAAATTGCCGAATGACCGGGTCACCGAAACCAGCGGGCCAGGGGCAAAGCTCGCGCGGTTTTCGAGGGCGCTGCATGCTGGCGACCGCGTTGAAGTCTTTGGTGCCGCGCACCCAGCAGAAGTAGCCGCCCAGCGGCCGCGACTCCGTGCAGTTGTCGGGATTGTGCTAGAGAAGGTTCGATAGGCGGCACCCCATGCGCCCTGAAAGCCCTTCTTGTAGTTTGCGCAGATGGCGTTCGTGACTGCGGCGGCCCAGGTACTCAGCAATGGTGCGTTGGATGGCGTGTGCGCCTGCCAATGGGTGCAAGTTCGAGAACTGGCGTGCCTGCTGGCTCTGATTGCACCGGTCCTCATACACGACTCCATCGGGGTCACTTTCGCCCATGATGGTGTGCCGTTGGAGCCCTCCTCCGCGTCAGGCGCGGTGCGTATTCTCCAGTGTCGGGGCACTAAATCGCCCGACGATCTAGATTCTTAGTGGTCGCGCCGGTTAAGCGAAAAACCGGCTTCCACTTTTTCGCCCGGCGCTCTAATCGAGGAGCAGATAGACTTCGGTGACCAGTTCGTCCTCGGGCACGCTGCCGGGATCGTTCATGTAGATTTCCCAGGCGATGCGGGGTTGAGGAATGCCGGCCTTGGCAGCCTCCTCTTGAAGTACCTCGTAGGTGCGGGACAAATCGGCATAGGCGCCGGTATGGATGGCCTTGAGGGCGCGGCCTTCCGGTGTGACGCCCGTCTCGATACTGCCTGCCTCCTTGTCCGCATCCTCAAGCGCGACAGGAAAACCGACCTCGAAAGTCGTCTCAGCCGCTTCCCAAGTGCGATAAATGGCCATGGGCGGGCCGACGGGCGTGATGCCGGCCTGGCCGATGAAGGCGCCGATTTCGCGGAGGGCATCCCCCATTACCGCGCTGATCTCGGCTGGTTTCGTGCCGCTGGTGCGCGTTGTGTGCAGGAATGGCTGTCCCACCGCTTCAATTGTCTCAATCTGCATCGTCAGCGCTCCTTGATCATGTTTCCACCACTCGCCGCGCGAAGGTGGGGAGCGGAGATGGTTCGGACCTTCCGCATGCCGGCAGAGCGAACCGCATCACGATGTGACGGCGGCTCGCTCCCTTCATACACAGCTCAGGCAGCCTTGACTTCGACTTTCTTAGCGGGCTTGCGCGCCTCTTCCGTCTTGGGCAGCGTTACCGTGAGAACGCCGTTCTTGAAACGCGCTTCGATCTTGGCAGAGTCGACGTCGTCGGGCAGCCGGAAGATACGCTCAAAGCTGCCGAACTGGCGTTCCTTGAGGTAGTAGTCCTTGGCCTTGTCCTCGGTCTCGGCCTGCTTTTCGCCCCTTATTACGATGGTGCCGTTGCGCGTGGCGACGTCGATGTCCTTGCTGTCGAGCCCGGGCAGTTCGGCAGATATCTCGTAGGCTTCATCCTTTTCGGCCAGGTCGACCATCGGTGAGCGCCACATGAACTCGCGTGCGAGCCCGGGCTCCAGATCGCGGCCGGCCATGCGGAAAGGCCTTAGCCAAGTGCCACGGCCGAGCTCCTCGAACAGCCGGTCCATCTCGCGGTGGAGGTCCTCGAAGGGCCGCCAGAAACCCGGTGTTTCCGTTGGCGCCGGCATCTTCGCATCTTCTTTGCGCACTTCCAGTTTCTTCTCGTCTTTGGCCATTTTCGCCTCCTCGGGCGGGGATTTGTGATGCCTGCGAACCTAGAGAAAATGGCGGGCGCCTTCCTTGAGTCCGATCAAGTGCCGCCAATCGGCGCGGCTGCGTTCGCCGGCGCGCAGTCGGCCGAACCCCCGGGGATGCCCGGCCTGCTACGCCGCCGGCGTATCGTCGATGGTGGCCTGCCTGAGCTTTTCGAGTCCGAGAATCTGTAGCGCTATGCGCTCATAGTAGGGTTCGGTATGGCCGGTTCTGATCTTGTGCAGGAAATACTTCTCGAATCCCGCCTTGGCCGTATGGACCCATCCGCCCGACGCCGACCAGTTGACGTTGCGTGGCGGAATCTGGGGTTGGGCGATAAGGGCGACGCCCGTATCTCCGAAATCGGCGAGGCAGAACGCATTCCAGCTCGCTTTGGCATCCGGGGTGCCACCTGCCAGAGCATAGCCGATGTTGCGTGCGGTCGCGGTCACCATGGATTCGATCATGAAGCCGGTTTTGGGCACGCCGACCGGAACGGGCGTCTTGCCCACAGGCGGTATGGCGACGCCCACCCCGATCCCGTAGATCTCGGGATAGGCCGGGTTGCGCTGATAATCGTCGATCAGAATGAAGCCGCGCGGATTGACCAGCCCCTCGATGTCGCGGATCGCATCGACGCCGCGGAAGGCCGGGATCATCATGGTGAGCTTCTGGGGCAACTCGCGGGTGGCTTTGACCTCTCCATCGTCAGCGATCTCGGAGACATGAACGGCCGTGCCGGTGAACTTGTCCACGCGGGCGTTGGTGATCCACTTGATGTCGTGCTGGCGCAGTTCGCTTTCGATCATGCCCCTGGTGTCGCCCACGCCATCGAGCCCGAGATGCCCGATATAGGGCTCCGAGGTCACGAAAGTCATCGGCACCCTGTCGCGGACACGTGCCTTGCGCAGCGTCTTGTCGAGGATAAAGGCGAACTCGTAGGCTGGACCAAAACATGAAGCACCCTGAACCGCACCGATGACGACGGGGCCGGGATCAGCAATGAGCGTGTCGATCGCCGACTTCGCCTTGAGAGCATGATCGAGCTCGCAGATCGACTGGGTGTGGGCCTCGGGCCCGAACCCTTCGATTTCGTCGAAGGCGAGTGCGGGGCCGGTGGCGATCACCAGGTAATCGTAGGCGAGGTCGTCTCCTTCGGATAGTTCGATCCGCTTGTCATCGGGATGTACCCTTTTCGCGCCCTGCGGATAAAGGGCGATGTCGTGCGCGACGAAGGCTGGTACGAGATCGACCTGAACAGCGTCCGCCTCGCGCCAGCCCACGGCAACCCACGGGTTCGATGGCACGAAGGAAAAATGCGTGCCTCGCGAAACCACCGAAATCCGATGCTTTGCCGGCAGTTCCTCGCGCAAGGCGTGAGCCATGATCGTCCCACCCAAACCTGCGCCCAAAACCACGATATGCGCCATGCTCGCGTCCTTTCACAATAACCGGGGCGGCAGGAAATCCCGCCGCCCACATCATTCAGGAGACCCCTCACCGGGTCATTGACTGCGGTCAAGCGCCACTACTCAGGGCGTGACAGGCCCGCCAGCTCGACCTCGACCCGTTCGCCGAGGCTTTCGATGCTGTCGTAAAGGATCTGCAGCGCATAGTGCGGGTTGTGGGCGTATGCGCCCGGATCCTCGCGGACGAAGTGGTAGTTGTAGGCGGCCTTCAAGAGGCGCGGCGTCCACGACTTGTAGCTGTTGGGCACCACTGTCTCATCGGCATCCGCAACGCCGTCGCCATTGGTGTCGGCGAAGTAATAGGGGTAGTTCGGCGCGTAAAGGATCGGCGCGGACGCGACGTTGCGGGCATAGGCGGTGATTGCCTCGTCCAGCACATCGTGCAGCCGTGCGATTTCCGCGGCGATACCCTCGCTGGTGTCGCCGTCGCCGTCGAAATCGACGGGCGACATGCGGATGGCATCAGGCGTCTCCGCGTCATGGCACCCCGTGCAGCTTTCCAAGGCAACCTCGGTCGAATGCGGATCATGACAATCGATGCACGTACTCGCCGGCGGAACGTGGCCGAAGCGGCCCATATAGCTCTTGCCATCATATTCGTAGCCGCCATGCACCTCGCCTCCGCCTTGCGTGGCCGCGGCGATGCCATAGTGCACGTTGATGAAGGCGAGTTCGGCGTCGACTGTGTCCGCATCGATGTCGGCCACCGACATGTTGACCGATTGCGTCGACTCCCGGCCCTGATGGCACACCATGCACACAGCACCTTTCTCGATATTGGCGACCTCGGCGCCGGAGGGGAAGGTGACGCTGGAGAGAGCCTTGGCCTCGTCGCTGTGACACGTATCGCAGTCGACGAGCGTGCCTGTCGCGACCGGACGATCGATGATGCCTGGTTCGCCGCCCCCGGCCTCGAGGAATACCTTCATACCGGCCCCGGAATGGCAGGTGGCGCAGGTGGGGGGAATCTCGCCCTCATCGTCCCAATGGGTAAAGGCTTCCGCCGTTGCATCGCCATGCGGGGAGGCGCGCCAGAACTCCACCAGTGCTTCCATGTCCGCCTCTTGGGCGAGGCCGGTTCCGGTGGTTGCGATTCCCAGAAATCCCGCCACTGCTACTGCTTTCCATCCTGAAGTCCGCATGAACCCCTCCGCGCGCGATTACCCCGTTCAGAGCGGGGATGATGGCGCGATTGGCCGATCGGAGCGTTGACGCAGATCAATGTCGGTATGTGCCGGCACCGCCATGTTCGAGGCCGGAAACAGGGGACGGGTAGTGCGCTTCCAATCGCACCGCTCGGGAACATGCATGCGTCACATCACGATCAGAAGGGGCCGGGACGTGCCCATGGGCGGTGCACCTGGTCCCGAGATTGTTGCGGGACCAATCGTAACCCGGCTTGGCCTGCGCGGCAGCGACCTGCCGGGTATTCGCCCCGATTTCCGGGTGGCTCAAGGTGACGCTGTGGCAGCCGGGCAGACACTTTTCGTCGACCGGCACCGCCCCGACATTCACGTGACCGCACCGGTTGCGGGCAGGGTGGAGTCCATCGCGCTCGCCGCCCGACGCATGCTGGGCGTTCTGGAAATCACCGTCGAAGGTGACGCTGCGACCACATTCGACGTCGGCGATGTCGAAAACGGCGCGGGGCTGAGAGCGCTTCTGCTCGAGAGCGGCTTGTGGCCCGCCCTGCGCAAGCGGCCGTTCGGCACGATCCCGCACCCGGAGGCGTCGCCGACGGCGATATTCGTTACCGCCATCGACACCAATCCGATGGCGGCTGATCCGGCCCCGATCATCGCGGCGCACCGGGAGCACTTCGAAAAGGGTGTCGTGGCCCTGGCGAAGCTGACCGAGGGGCCCGTCTTCGTGTGCCAGGCACCCGGCGCCGCGTTGGCGCGGACGGACGGTGCCATAGAATGTGTCGCATTCAGGGGACGGCATCCCGCCGGCCTGCCGGGCACCCATATTCATCATCTCATGCCGGCAAGTCGGAACCGCCAAGTCTGGCATATCGGCTACCAGGACGTGATCGCCATCGGGCACCTGCTGACAACCGGACGGTTGTGGACCGAGCGGGTCGTCGCGGTGGGTGGCGCAGGCGTGCGAACCCCCCAACTGATGCGCACGCACCCGGGAGCCGATCTGTGGCAGCTTCTCGAGGGGAACCTTGCCAGCGACAATGTCTCCATCATCTCAGGACCGCCGCTGGCGGGCCGGGCCGCACGCTTTCTGGGCCGTCACCACGACCAGGTGACAGCGATCTCCGATGCGCGGGTGCGGCGGCGTTTGCCACTCGAGGAGCATGTGAGGGCGCTGTTCGCCGGCGACGGGCAACGACCGCTCATCCCCGTTTCACGGATCGACACGCTCCTGCCGCTCGACATCCTGGTGGTGCCGCTCCTGCGTGCGCTCAGCATCGGTGACAGCGAGACCGCCGAGAAGCTCGGCTGCCTCGAGTTGATCGAGGAGGACCTGGCGCTGCTCGCCCATGCTTGTCCCGGGGGTGCGAACTATCCCGAGCTGCTGCGACGTATCCTGACCACCATCGAGGCGGAGGCGTGATGAGCCCGCTCATCGACGAGCGAGAACGGGCCGGGGCCGGTTTCGCGACACGCCCCCTCAATCCGGAAATGGTGACGTTTCTCGGGCTTTTACCCGTGCTGGCGGTCGCCGGGGTCACACGCGGCGTCGGCCTCGTGGCAATCCTGATCGCCGCAGTGACGACCGTTCTCGTCTGGCAGCTTCTGTTTGCGCTGGTGCGCCGGCGCCGCCCGGCGGTTGATGGGATAATCACCGCGATCGTTCTTGCCATTGCGCTGCCTGCCGATCTGGCGCTGTGGCAGGTGGTGCTGGCGGCGAGTTTCGCCGTTATCATCGGCGAGCAGATATTCGGTGGCCGCGGCTTCAGCTTCGTGAACACGGCCGTGATCGCACTGGCGTTCCTGCTGTTCTCTTTCACCGGAACCGAACTCGCCGGGCTCGACGCCACATACGCACTTGCCGTCCTGCCGGGCGCGGCGGCACTGATTGGCATGGGCATCGTCTCCTGGCGCCTTGTCGTGGGCGCAGGGGCCGGGCTGGCCCTTGCCGCCCTTGCCGTGCAGACCCCCGATCTCGTGAGTAGGTCCCAGGCGCTCGGCGGACTGGCGTTCGTCATCGTGTTTATGGCGGCCGATCCTGCGGCGTCTTCAGCGACGAATCCGGGCCGCTGGGTGCACGGCATCCTGTTCGGCGCGCTGGTCGTGCTGTTTACGCACGCCGCGGGGATGCTCGTGCTCGAGGCGGGTATTTTCGCCGCGTTGCTTGCAAGCATATTCGCGCCACTCGTCGATCAGGCGGCGGTCCGGATCAACGCCGAGCGCCGGAGGCGGCGCGATGGCTGATACCCGGCCCAACACCCCCTGGACGCGCTTCGCCGCGCTGCCCAATACCAGCCCTTTCAAGGCCGTGGGCATGGCCCTGATCGTGGCGCTGGCCTGTGCAGTTGTCGTCTCGGTCACCGCGGTCACGCTGGAGCCGCTCCAGCAGGCGAACCGCGAGGCGGAGCGGCAGGCGCGTATCGAGGCGATGGTAGGCCAGTTGCCCGGGCTCGAGGACATACTGGCCGACGCAGGGGCGGAATCGCTGGCCGTGCGTCTCGTCGATCTCGAATCCGGCACGCTGGCCGAGGATGCCGATGCCGCCAACTACGATCAGGGTGCGGCGGCAGCCGACCCCGAGACAAGCATCGACGTGCCGGCAGATGCGGACATCGCAGGCCTGGGGCGCATAGCAAACCGCGCGCCGGTCTACATCGTCGAGCGTGACGGCGAGCTGGCACTTCTTGTCCTGCCCGTGCGCGGCAGTGGCTATCAGTCGATGCTCTACGGTTATCTTGCACTCGAAGGCGATCTGCAGACCGTTGCCGGCCTGACCTTTTATGAGCAGGGCGACACGCCGGGGCTCGGGTCGCGCATTCAGGACCCGGCCTGGGAAGCGCTCTGGCCGGGCACGCAGATCGCCGATCCAGACGGTGCCATCCGTATCGGGGTCGCACGGGGCACGGCATCCACACCCTACGAGGTCGACGGCATTTCCGGGGCGACGCGCACCGGCGCGGGCGTTACTGCACTCCTGCAGTTCTGGCTGGGTCCGCACGCGTTTGGCCCCTTCCTCGACCGTCTGCGCAACGGGGAGATCGACCTGTGAACGCATACCTGCGCCTTTTCACTGAACCGCTGATCGCCAACAATCCCATTACCCTGCAGATATTGGGGATCTGCTCCGCTCTGGCGGTGACCACCTCGCTGGCGACCGCCCTGACGATGAGTGCAGCGCTGACCGTCGTGCTGGTGCTGGCCTCCGGAATCATCAGCGCCATGCGGCGGCATATCCCCACCTCTGTGCGCCTCATTATCCAGATCACCATTATCGCCTCGCTGGTCATCGTCATCGATGAACTCCTGCAGGCTTACGCGTGGGGAATGAGCCAACGCCTGTCGATCTTCGTCAGCCTGATCGTGACCAACTGCATTGTTCTGGGGCGGATTGAGGGGTTCGCTATGCGCAACACGGTTCCGGCGAGCATGCTCGATGCGTTGGGCAACGGGCTGGGCTACAGCCTCATCCTGATCGTGGTCGGGACCATCCGGGAGCTGCTGGGTACGGGGAACCTATTGGGCATGCCCGTGCTGCCGGTGGCGGAGGAGGGCGGCTGGTTCATCCCGCTGGGGCTGATGCAACTCGCCCCGAGCGCCTTCTTCATCATCGGCCTGCTGATCTGGGGCATTCGCAGTGTTTGGGCCGCGCAGCAGGAAGCGCGCGAGTTTCCGCTTGTGACTGAAGATCAGAGGGAGCGGCCATGATCGATCTGTTCATCAGCTCCGTATTCAACGACAATCTGGCGCTGGTTTTCTTCCTGGGAATTTGCACCTTCCTGGCGGTCTCACGGCGGATGGAAACCGCCATCGGCGTCGGTATCGCCGTGATTGCGGTGCAGACCGTGACTGTGCCGATCAACTATCTCGTCTATACCCATCTTTTGCAGGAGGGTGCCTTCGCCTGGGCCGGCCTGCCGGAGGTCGATCTCGGCTTTTTGCGCCTGATCGCGTTCATTGGTGTGATCGCGGCAAGCGTGCAGATCCTCGAGATGGTGCTGGAACGGTTCGTGCCCATGCTCTCGCGCACGCTCGGGATCTTTCTGCCGTTGATCACGGTGAACTGCGCCATTCTGGGCGGCAGCCTGTTCATGGTGGAGCGGCGGTACGACCTCGACGAAAGCGTGGTCTATGGATTCGGCAGCGGCGTGGGCTGGGCGCTCGCGATTATCGTGCTCGCCGCGATCAGGGAGCGCCTGCGTTACAGCGACATGCCGGCCGGCGTGCAGGGGCTGGGCATGGCGTTCATTGTCAGCGGGCTTGTCTCCATGGGCTTTTCGGCGTTTGCGGGGATGTAGGCCATGATGGACATCGTTCTCGGCACACTTTTGTTTACCCTGATCGTCGTGATCCTCGGCATTGTCGTGATGGCGGCCCGTGCCGCGCTACTGCCGGTGCGCAAGGTGGCCGTCTCGATCAACGGAGATCGAAGCCTGCCGGCCTGGACGGGTGACAAGCTGCTGGGCGCGTTGAACGATGCGGGGATCAACATACCCTCGGCGTGCGCAGGGGCGGGGACGTGCGGATTGTGCAAGGTCGTCGTCACCGACGGGGCAGGGGATCCACTGCCGACCGAACGGGCGCGGCTGTCACGCGCAGACATCCGCGAGGGGACGCGCCTCGCCTGCCAGGTGACCGTGCGCGAACCCATTGCTGTCGAACTGCCGCCGGCGCTTCTGGACGTCGAGGCCTTCACTTGCGGAGTGGAGTCGATCCGCAGCTTGTCGCCGCTAATCCGCGAGATCGTACTGGAACTGCCCCAGGGGCAGAAGTTCGATTTTCGTGCGGGCGCGTTCGTGCAGGTGACGGCGCCGGCCTATCGCCTGAACTATGCGGACATCGAGCTTTCCGACGATATTCGGGCGGAATGGCGCCGACTGGGCATCGACAGGCTGGCGGCGCGGAACGACGCGCCGCTGGCACGGGCATATTCGGTCGCCAACACGCCCGCCGATGCGGGCAAGATCGTGCTGCTCATACGCCTCGCCGCGCCCCCGCCAGCAACGCCCGATGTGCCGCCGGGTATCGTCTCGTCCTACCTGTTCGGGCTCAAGAAGGGCGACAGCGTGGAGGTGTCCGGTCCCTATGGCGACTTCGGCGCGACCGACACCGATCGAGAAATGGTCTTCATCGGCGGCGGCGTTGGCATGGCACCACTCAGGGCCATCATTCACGACCAGCTCGAGCGCGTTGGCACAAGCCGCAATATGAGCTTCTGGTACGGTGCACGCAGCCGGGGCGACCTGTTCTACGTCGAGGAGTTCGACGCGCTGGCGGAGGCGCACGAGAATTTCTCTTGGACAAGTGTGCTATCCGACCCTGCGCCGAACGATGACTGGGACGGGGCGATCGGGTTCGTCCATGCGGTCGCTTTCGAGCGCTATCTCAAGGATCACCCGGCGCCGGAGTCCTGCGAATACTATCTGTGCGGCCCGCCACTGATGATCCAGGCCGTCCTTGCGATGCTCGAGGACTGCGGGGTCGAACCCGGCTCCATATTCAACGACGATTTCGGAGGCTGATCATGCGGATGACTCGACGCGAATGGCTCATCGGCGCGGCTGGACTGGCCATGGGCGGGCTGTCGTCGGTGCCCGCCTTCGCGGGCCTTGAAGAGACTCGCACCATCGGCGGACCGGCCTTCGGTACCTATTGGCGGGCGACCTTGCCCGAGTGGTTAGACGCCGACACGGCGACATCCGCGATCACCGCGATCATCGCCGATGTCGATGGCGTCATGTCGCCGTTCAGACGCGATAGTGCGGTCAGCCGGTTTAACGCAGCGGCCACAATCGATTGGGTGGACGTTCCCCAATCTCTCTCGGCTCTGGTTGCCGAAGCTCTCGCTATCGCGGATTTGAGCGCTGGCGCTTTCGACCCGACGATCGGCCCGCTCGTGGGGCGGTACGGTTTCGGACCGATAGCCGGCCACTGGAGCGAAGAGAGCGTGGGCGTTGCGGCGCGTGCGGGCGCCCTGCGCAAGACGCGGCCCGATGCGACACTCGACCTTTGCGGTATCGCCAAGGGCCACGCGCTCGACCGCATGGTCGATGCGCTGGCCGAGCTGGAGATTTCGGATTTCCTGATTGAACTCGGCGGGGAGGTGCGCGGGCTTGGGCAGCATCCGGTTGGGCGTCCCTGGCATGCAGGAATAGAAAATCCGGTGCAGCCCGGTCCTGCGTTCCAGCGCGTTCTCGATCTCGGGGGATTGGCCCTCGCCACCTCGGGCACGGCCGCGAACAGCTATGTTGTCGACGGGGTGCGCTACAGCCACCTCATCGACCCGCGCACTGCGCGTCCCGTCACGGGTGATCTCGTCTCGGTCTCGGTTCTGGCCCCGCGCGCGGTGACGGCGGATGGGCTCGCGACGGCCCTGTTCGTCCTGGGGCCGGAAGCGGGGGCGGCGCTGGCCCAACGCCTGGGTGTGCCGGCGCTGTTCCTCGAACGAAGCGGCTCCGGTGTGACCGAGACGGCGGCCGGCGGTATCGACAATCAGTTTCTGAGCTAGGAGGGTCCGATGACCACGCTCATATTCAGTACCCTCATTATCCTGCTGGCGATGGGCGGCCTTGCCCTGGGAGTGATGTTCGGCAGAGCGCCCGTCAAAGGCTCATGCGGCGGACTGGCCTGCCACGGCCTCGAATGCACCGGCTGCCGGCAAAAGGAGGACGCACCATGACAGCCCGTCCACGTGTTGCCGACTACATGGCGCACAATCTCGTCACGCTTCGAAGCGACATGGAGATCACCCGCGCCATGAGCATTCTCTTGTCGGCACGCTTCTCCGGCGCCCCAGTGGTTGATGCCTCGAAAGGCCTCGTCGGCGTCCTGTCGAAGAAGGATTGCCTGCGCGCCTGCCTGAACGCGGCCTATCACGGCCGGCCCGGCGGAACGGTCGCCGACTATATGAGCGTGCATGTCGCGACGATCGACGCTGACAGCGACATTGTCACGGCCTGCGAACGGTTTCTGGACACCCCCTACAGGCGCTTTCCGGTGATGCGCGAAGGACAGCTTGTCGGGCAGATTTCGCGGGCCGATGTTCTCAGGGCCCTGACAGAGCAGTGGCAATAGCGGAT
Source organism: uncultured Devosiaceae bacterium (assembly GCA_964572555.1). GTDB lineage: Bacteria > Pseudomonadota > Alphaproteobacteria > Rhizobiales > Devosiaceae > CAZNHG01. The sequence continues at coordinate 12,217 of CAZNHG010000047.1, forward strand.
CGCCCGGTGTCGCTTTCCGAAACGCCAGCAGCCAGGGAAAGGCCGTAGGTGCAGTATCATATCCTTCTTGGCTTCGGTGCCATACTGCTTGCCAGCCTCGTGGCCGAATGGGTCGGGCGCCGCACCCACCTTCCGCGCGTGACATTGCTTGTCCTGACCGGCGTTCTGTTCGGCCCGCACGGAGCGGACTGGATTCCTTACGCCTTTCTCGACGCCTCGGAGCTGATCGCGACATTCGCGCTTGCGATGGTCGCGTTTCTTCTCGGCAGCGAGCTTTCCGTGGCCAAGCTGCGGCGGCACGGCCGGCAGGTCATGGCGTTCTCGCTTGCGATCGTTGCCGTCACCTGGCTGATTGTGGGGGTGGGGCTGAGCCTTATTGGTGTGCCTGTTGTGCTGGCGATCCTGCTCGCGGCGACCGCCACTGCCACCGATCCTGCGGCGACGCGTGACGTGCTTATCGAGACCGGCGCCAAGGGGCCGTTTCGCGACCTCCTAAGCGGTACGGTCGCAATCGACGATGCATGGGGTTTGATCATTTTTGGCCTGGCGATGGCGATGGCCGGGGCCATTCAGGGTGATGGTGCAGGTTCAGCCGGTGGCTTCCTGCTGACGCATCTCGGCGGAGCCGTTGCCATCGGCGTGGCCACGGGCGTCCCCATGGCGCTGCTGTCGGGCCGGATCCGGCCGGGGCACCCGAGCCAGGTCGAGGCCATAGGCGTGGTGCTGCTTTGCAGCGGTCTCGCCGGTTGGCTGGGTGCGTCGCATCTTCTCGCCGCTACAATATCGGGGACGATTGTCGCCAATGTCGCGCGGCACCATCGATATGCGTTCCGCGAGATTGAGCACTTCGAATGGCCGTTCCTGACCATCTTCTTCGTAATGGCGGGCGCCATGCTCGACGTACCAATGGTCATGGCCGGGGGAGCGGTGGTGCTTGCTTATGTGCTGCTTCGCTTCGCCGGGCGCATCTGCGGGGGATTTCTGGGCGCGCTCTTGGGCGGTTTGCCGGCGCGGCGCGGCGGTTGGCTCGGGGCTGCGCTCATGCCCCAGGCGGGTGTCGCCATCGGTATGGCACTTCTGGGGGCGGCCGAGTTTCCCGAGTTCGGCACGCTCATCCTTGCGGTGACGATCGGTGCCACGGCGGTGTTCGAGATGCTGGGACCGATCCTCACCCGCATCGCCATTGAGCGGGAACAGAGACGTGCCACCGGCGACCAGACACGCACCACGCCCCCTCCGGTGCCCGACGAGGGACCGGAGGGAGGATAGAGGCGGTTTCGAACCAGGCGGCCGATCAAACGCTGGTTGGCTGGCTCGAAGGGCCAACCGGGGAGGACTGAACACCACCACCGCCCGGTCGTGGCATTATCATCGTTCTGGTCGTGGCGCCGAGACCGAAGATCATGAGCATCAGTGTCAGAAGCCAGCCGATGAACGGAACGAAACCGAGTAGCACGGCAATGACGAGCGATCCCGCGAGTACGCCAAGACGTTTCGGGTTGGTGCTGAGCTCGGCAAAGCTACCCGCAATGCGTGTGCCCACCAGGTAAATTCCAAGGACATAGGCGAACCCGAAGCACAGGACGATGAATATGAACACAACCGGCAGGGCCAGGATCCCTATGACGGTCAGCGCGGTGACCGGAACCAGCCCGAGCAGCATGGCGAAGGTGAGGATGCCCCAACCGATCGAACGGAAGGGTCGCGTTGCAGCCATTGCCTGCATCGTGGCGATACGGTGCGGGAACAGGGCCAACAGCACCGCACCGGCCAGTACGAGGATCAGCATGAATGCGATCAACCCTCCAATCACCGGCCACAGCCCGCGCGCCACATTCTCGGCAGTCCGTCCGGCCTCGCCTACATAGTCGACATCCTCGAGACGCTCGAAACTGACCCGGGAGGCTGGTGCGACGCTCGCTGGAATCGAAATCTCCTCGGGCGCGTGGATGGTGACATTGCCGGCCACCTGGGCGCCCGGCTCGAAAGTGATGGTGCGACCGTAGAAGTTAAAATCGCCGTCGATGGATCCCGCTAGCGTCAGTGCGTCGGCGGCGACGAGAGCCGAGCCACCGACGGGACCGGCCAATGTTACGCTGGCGCCGGAAAGGCGGGCATTTCCGGCGATGGCGGCGTTCTCGGCGACCGAAACCGTACTGCCGGTGGCCGTGACATTGCCGGCGACGGGCGCGTTGACGTTGGCAGTGAAGCCGGCCATGTAGAGGTTGGTGTCGACCTCGGCATTGCTGGTGACGTTGAATCCGCCCATATGGGCGCTGCCCCGCACCGGAGCGGCCAGCGTCACGTCGTAGCCGGCAAGGAACATGTCGCCGGGCACCGGCATTGCCTGACGGGTCTGCTGGCCAGCGGCGTAGTGGTCGTTTCCGAAAACGAGGCGGACGCCGTCCTGCGCCGCCGTCGGACTGGCGAGGGCCAACAAACCCGTAAAGAGCACGATTGTTCTGCTCAACCGCCGCAATATCTTCATTTCAATCTCCACTGAAGGGGCACCTGCGTGCCGTGCATCATTCCGCGGCGTGCGGTCGGTTCAAGCTCTTGAGCTTGTCGACAAAATCGAGAACGTGCGTCGTGGCGGTGCCGTCTTCCAGTTCCGCTTCCTTAACGAGCAGCGTTGCGATGGGCCGCCTCGGTGCGACACGTCCGGCTTCTTCAAGGGCCTTGTCGCCCGAGAAGCGGCGCGATGTGCCGCCGCATGTGACCACAAGAGCGAGTGGCGTGCCCTTGTGGGCATAGCGCTTGAGATAGGCGCGAAGCGGCGGGGCAGGTCGACCGGCCCACACCGGGCCGGCAGCGACCACGAGGTCATAAGTCGTGTCGGCGACCTCGGGCACCACAATCTCAGGTGAAGCGCCCCTTAGTATGTGCCAGGCCTGGCGCAGCCCGCCACTGAGCCCGCGTGCATAGGCGGGGCAGGTGATTTCGGCGAGCGTTGCTCCAAGCGACTTGGAGAGGTCAGTTGCAACAGTTCGGGTGTGACCAGTTAGCGAGTAGTAGATGACGAGGGTGCGCATGGACAATTCCTCCACGTCGGTGGCGCAACTCTATGCTCCAATTCCATGCGTGCATTGACTTCGATCACTTGAGGTCATCGCGTGCCCTACGACGTGCCGGCTGTCTGTTCCAACGTTGAGGACGTCGGCGCAGGCAGGGGGACAGG